>NZ_NPJK01000024.1:0-5813 GCF_002251285.1 Prevotella sp. P5-64 | reverse complement strand
GGGGAGGGGCTTTCAGGAGGGTTTGGGGAGGGGTCTCCAATAACCAGCTGTTTTTGTACCGCCAACGGCGGACTTTTTGAACGGCCGTAGGCCGCTTTTTTTACCGTTGCGGGGGATGGCGTCATGCGGTGCATGACGGTGGGGATGGTGGAGACGGCACGGAGGAAAACTCGTTTTCCGACGGTCGGCACCGCCGTCCACGCCAAGGCGAAGCCGCCATCCGCAGCCACGGCTTTTTGTATTTATTTCACCACCCTCGCAGGCGCAATAAATAGTGGGAAACGAGGATATGGGTCACCTCCTTTCTTGTCTTTCTCATGGGGAAGAGTTCAATGGGCATCTCTACACCTACACCTTATTATATATAAAGGCGGTGGGTCAATGGAAAAATCGCAAACTCGGTGCGCTTTTTCTTTGAATTGTGTTCAACTTGCACTAACTTTCAATAATTTAGGCTGCGTCTCAACAATTCAAGTTGAAAAAACACGCTTTTTTCTTTGAATTGTCTTCGACTTGCACTAACTTTCAATAATTTAGGCTTCGTCTCAACAATTCAAGTTGAAAAAACCATGTTTTTTCTTTGAATTGTCTTCGACTTGCACTAACTTTGCAGTCAGAAAACTCATAAATACAGTAAGAATAATATGATTCTCTTCTTCAAGACTCAGAACGAGCATGTGATTGCGACTGAAATCAACCATCAGCCCAATCAGCAGGAAATCGACGAACTCAGTTGGCTTTATGGCGACGCCACCCTCATGGCGGAGCAGGCTTTGCAGGGCTTCTATGTGGGCCCACGCCGTGAAATGATTACGCCTTGGAGCACAAATGCCGTTGAGATTACCCAGAATATGAACCTCAGCGGCATTTCGCGTATAGAGGAGTTCTTCCCTGTGGCCAGCGCTGATGCCGACCACGACCCCATGCTCCAGCGTATGTACGAGGGCATAGACCAGAACGTGTTCACTGTGAACCACGAGCCCGAACCTATCAAGTACGTTGACAATCTGGAGGAATACAACGAGCAGGAAGGCCTTGCCCTCTCGCCCGAGGAGATAGAGTATCTGCACAAGATAGAAAAGCAGAACGGCCGTCCGCTCACCGACTCAGAAATCTTTGGCTTCGCACAGATTAACTCAGAACACTGCCGTCACAAGATTTTCGGCGGTACCTTCATCATCGATGGCAAAGAGATGGAATCGAGCCTGTTTGCGATGATAAAGAAGACCACCAAGGAGAACCCCGGCAAGATATTGTCGGCATACAAGGACAATGTGGCTTTCGCCCAAGGCCCCGTGATTGAGCAGTTCGCTCCCAAGGACCAGTCTACCGCTGACTACTTCCAGGTAGAAGATATCGAGAGCGTCATCTCGCTCAAGGCCGAGACCCACAACTTCCCCACGACAGTAGAACCCTTCAACGGCGCTGCTACAGGTACCGGCGGAGAGATACGCGACCGTATGGGTGGCGGTGTAGGCTCATGGCCCATCGCCGGTACGGCTGTCTATATGACCTCCTATCCCCGTCTGACCGACGACGAGGGCAAGACCATCGCTGAGCGCGACTGGGAAGACCTGCTCCCCGTGCGCCAGTGGCTCTACCAGACTCCCGAGCAGATTCTGATCAAGGCCTCCAATGGCGCATCAGACTTCGGCAACAAGTTTGGCCAACCCCTTATCACCGGCTCTGTGCTCACCTTTGAGCATGGTGGCGACGGCCAGCGTCTGGGTTATGACAAGGTGATTATGCTTGCCGGTGGCGTAGGCTACGGCAAGAAGCGCGACTGTCTGAAGGGCGAGCCCCAGAAGGGCAACAAGGTCGTAGTGGTCGGTGGCGACAACTATCGCATCGGTCTTGGTGGCGGCTCTGTTTCTTCGGTCGATACCGGACGCTACTCCAATGGTATCGAGCTCAATGCCGTGCAGCGCGCCAATCCAGAGATGCAGAAGCGCGCCTACAACCTCGTGCGCGCTCTGGTTGAGGAAGACAACAACCCCGTGGTAAGTATCCACGATCACGGTTCTGCCGGCCACCTCAACTGCCTCTCCGAGCTGGTTGAAGACTGTGGTGGCGAGATAGACATGACCCGTCTGCCTATCGGCGACAAGACCCTCAGCGCCAAGGAAATCATCGCCAACGAGAGCCAGGAGCGCATGGGTCTGCTCATCGACGAGAAGCATCTCGAGCATGTGCAGCGTATCGCCGAGCGCGAGCGTGCCCCGCTCTATGTAGTCGGCGAGACCACCGGCGACGCCCACTTCTCATTCGTCCAGGGCGATGGCAAGAAGCCCTTCGACCTCGATGTGGCACAGATGTTCGGTCACTCTCCCAAGACCGTAATGCAGGATGAGACCGTGGTGCGCCACTATGAAGACGTTACTTATTCACAAGACAAGATAGATGAATATCTGCAGCGCGTGCTTCAGCTCGAAGCCGTGGCTTGCAAAGACTGGCTTACCAACAAGGTAGACCGCTCGGTTACCGGTAAGATTGCCCGTCAGCAGTGTCAGGGCGAGATACAGCTGCCCCTCTCCGACTGTGGCGTGGTAGCCCTCGACTACCGCGGACGCAAGGGTATCGCCACCGCCTTGGGCCATGCGCCTCAGGCAGGTCTCGCCAATCCCTCTGCCGGTAGTGTGCTCTCTGTGGCAGAGGCTCTGACCAACATCGTCTGGGCTCCCCTTGCCGACGGCATGGAAAGCCTGTCGCTCAGTGCCAACTGGATGTGGCCCTGCCGTTCGCAGAAGGGTGAGGATGCACGCCTGTACCAGGCTGTCGAGGCACTCTCTGACTTCTGCTGCGCCCTCCACATCAACGTGCCCACTGGTAAGGACAGCCTCTCGCTGAGCCAGCAGTACCCCAATGGCGATAAGATTATCTCTCCCGGTACCGTTATCGTTTCGGCTGGTGGCGAGGTTTTCGACGTGCGCAAGGTCGTATCGCCCGTGATGGTCAATGACAAGAACTCATCCCTCTACCATATCGACTTCAGCTTCGACACCCAGCGTCTGGGTGGCTCCGCCTTTGCGCAGAGCCTCGGCAAGGTAGGCGACGATGTGCCCACCGTAGCCAATGCCGAGTACTTCGCTGACTGTTTCGAGGCTGTGCAGGAGCTCATCAACCGCGGTTGGATTATGGCTGGCCACGACATCTCTGCCGGTGGTCTCATCACCACACTGCTCGAGATGACCTTTGCCAACACCCACGGCGGTATGCACGTCAATCTCCATGACATCGCCGACGATGACATCGTGAAGCTCCTCTTCGCCGAGAACCCCGGCGTGGTTATCCAGGTGAGCGACGAGCACAAGCAGGAGCTGCGCGCCTTCCTCGAGGATGCCGGCATCGGCTATGCCAAGATTGGCTATCCCAGCCCCGACAGCCGCACCATCGTCATCAAGAAAGACGACTACCAGCATACCTTCGACATCGACGCCCTTCGCGACACCTGGTATAAGACCAGCTATCTGCTCGACCGCAAACAGAGCATGAATGGTATGGCTCGCGAGCGCCGCGACAACTATAAGCACCAGCCCATCGTGATGAAGTTCAACGACGACTTCACCGGTACGCTCGCCCAGTATGGCATCAGCGCCGACCGTCGCAAGCCGTCGGGCATCAAGGCCGCCATCATCCGCGAGAAGGGAACCAATGGCGAGCGCGAGATGGCTTACTCGCTCTACTTGGCAGGCTTCGATGTGAAGGATGTCATGATGACCGACCTCATCAGTGGCCGCGAGACCCTCGAGGATATCAGCATGATTGTCTTCTGTGGCGGCTTCTCCAACTCCGACGTGCTCGGCTCTGCCAAGGGTTGGGCCGGCGCCTTCCTCTTCAACCCCAAAGCCAAGGAAGCCCTCGACAAGTTCTATGCCCGTGAGGACACGCTCTCGCTGGGTATCTGCAACGGCTGCCAGCTCATGGTCGAGCTCAACCTCATCAACCCTGAGCACGAGCAGCGTGCCCATCTGCTTCACAATGTGTCGCACAA
The DNA here is from genome assembly GCF_002251285.1 of Prevotella sp. P5-64. Taxonomy (NCBI): domain Bacteria; kingdom Pseudomonadati; phylum Bacteroidota; class Bacteroidia; order Bacteroidales; family Prevotellaceae; genus Prevotella; species Prevotella sp. P5-64. Next base: position 1,822 of record NZ_NPJK01000024.1, on the reverse strand, counting down.
GTTTGAGAGTGCCTTCCTCGGACTCGATATTCCCCAGAACAACAGCGTCATGTTTGGCAGCCTGAGCGGCGACAAACTCGGCATCTGGGTAGCCCATGGCGAGGGACGCTTCTCTCTGCCCGAGGGCGAGAGCGCCTACAACGTCGTGGCCAAGTACAGCTACGCCCAGTACCCCGGCAATCCCAACGGCTCCGACTACAATGTCGCCGGTATCTGTTCTGCCGACGGCCGTCATCTGGCCATGATGCCCCACCTGGAGCGAGCCATCTTCCCCTGGCAGCAGGCTTACTATCCTGCCGACCGTCGTGGCGACGAGGTCACTCCTTGGATTGAGGCCTTCGTCAATGCCCGCAAATGGATTGAGAACAAGCGATAATGGCGAATTTCTATTTAGAAGCATTCAAGACGTTTGTCAAGATTGGCGCCTTCACCCTGGGTGGAGGCTACGCCATGATACCCCTCATCGAAGCCGAAGTGGTAGAGAAGAGAGGGTGGGTGAGCAAGGACGAGTTTGTCGACATGCTCGCCATCGCCCAGAGTTGTCCAGGCGTATTTGCCATCAACATCAGCGTCTTCATAGGATACAAGATGCGCAAGACAGCCGGCGCCCTCTGCACAGCATTGGGCACCGCGCTGCCTTCGTTTCTCATCATCCTTGCCATTGCCATGTGCTTCCGCCATTTCATCAACATCCCTTGGGTCTCAGCCATGTTTATGGGCATCCGTCCTGCTGTGGTAGCGCTCATAGCCGTGCCTACGTTCAATATGGCGAAGATCACCGGCATCTGCCTTACCAACTGCTGGATACCCATAGTCAGCGCGCTGCTTATCTGGGCGTTCAATGTCAACCCCATCTACGTGCTCATCGGCGCAGGCATCGGTGGTTATCTCTATGGTCGAATCATTAAACCTACTGAGTAACGATGATATTCCTGAGCCTCTTTGTCACGTTCTTCAAGATTGGCCTCTTCGGCTTTGGCGGTGGCTACGGCATGCTGTCGCTCATCCAGGCCGAGACGGTGGTCCACCACCACTGGCTCTCGTCTGCCGAGTTTACCAACGTGGTTGCCATCTCGCAGATGACGCCTGGCCCCATCGGCATCAACTCTGCCACCTACTGCGGTTTCACCGCCATGCAGAACGCGGGGTTCGACCCTGCGATGTGTGTCCTTGGCTCAGTCGTCGCCACATTCTCCCTGGTGCTGCCGTCGTTTATCCTGATGATACTCATCAGCCGCATGTTTATGAAATACATGCACACTGCGCTGGTGCAGAGCGTCTTCGCCGGACTCCGCCCCGTGGTTGTGGGCCTCTTGGCTGCCGCCACGCTCATGCTCTGCAATGGCGAGAACTTCGGCGTCATGCAGGTGTCGCCCTGGCAGTTCTGGATTAGCATCGGTCTCTTTGTCGCCACCTTCGTGGGCACCAAGATAGTCAAGGTGGGCCCCATCCAGATGATATGCCTTGCCGCCTTTGCCGGACTCATGCTGCTCTACTGACCCGCAGCCCCTCTGCCACCCCCCATCACCCATAATGCCCCCCGGGGGCTTGTCCCCACTTGATACAACTATACACAGACCGATGAAACAGACATTACGATTGCTGCTACTGCTGATGGCGCTCCTGCTTGCCTCCGTCTCTGGCCTTGCCGAGACGGTAGACTCTGCCGTGGCATGCGACGATTTCACCCATTGCGTGCCCAGTCATGAGCGTCGCGACCGTCTGTGGGGAGCCGACAGTCCGTCGTGCGACCGTGCAGCGCTCCTTCCCCTGCACGCCCGTTTCGGTGCGGCGCCACGCCATGACTACGAGCCCGCCCCGC
>NZ_NPJK01000023.1:0-18546 GCF_002251285.1 Prevotella sp. P5-64 | reverse complement strand
ACCACTTTGCATAACATGCTCTTCAAAATGGCATTTCTCAAGCATTTTGAAGAACAGGGAAAGACCACCAAAAGGTGTTATTTCCTTATTTACAAACTTTATGTCACAGTTTCGCATCGGAGTATATCCTTTTTTTCGTGGTAAAGTTAGTAAATATTTATAAATCAAGCATATACAAAGCTGTTTTTCTAATGGCGGTCATTAGAAAATGACAAGAAACTTTTTCTAATGACCGATTTGGGTTCAAGCGTTACTTGATGTTCTGCCTTCAACTTGCACCGTCTTTGTAGAAGTCATATTTGAGGGAGATGCAGCGGTGCCAGGATTGGATTTCACCGCTACGAGTCCATAGACGGATGTCGATGGGTTCGAGACTGGAGAGGATTTTGCGGAGGGTGGAGATGTGGATGGATTGCATAGTGATTGGTGTTAGTCGAAGGTGCGGTGGGATGGATCATCGAAGGTGTTGTTGCTGTAGTCAATGGTGATTGGGAGATGATAGCTGCTATACTTGTACTTGAACTTGATGCTGTTTGTGGCGTTGTCAGCATCGGAGATTTCACAGTTTACCTTAAATTTATTCATAATTATCCATTGTCACCAACCGGGAAAATCCGCTGACCCTATATCGCTCCATGTTCCGAATGAACCAAAAAAAATACGCTGAGACTCATCAGCGAGCTTCAGCGTAATAACTTATGTTTAACTAACTTTTGTCGAAAGAATGAAAACCTCACGGCCTCCATTGTCATCCTAAGCTAAACAATCTGTCAATCTACCTTAAAAACCTAATAACTAAAAACCTAAATCTATTACTACTAACCTAAACAATCTATTAACCTTTTGACGATGCAAAGGTATAAACCTTTCCCACTTCCCACAATAGTTAGTACACTTTTATTGATGATTTTGTTGCCTTTCTTGATACAAATCAATAAAACTGTGTACGCACACAACTGAAATATGTAACAATTCCAACAACCGCAGTTACGGTTTCATTTATTCGCGAGGGTTATCATTACAATTTGAAACATAACCTTTTCACCCGCAAACACCCTTTTAGCATCCCCATCCAGCCCCTGAAAACCAGCCAGTACAGCCCCCACCCCATTTTGTCAAGATGTATGACTGCCAGAGGCGGTTCCTATACCTTTTTATAATAATATACTTTATTATATATATAAGCACAAGAGTGACATATATAGGCGCAAGAGTGATATATATAAGCGCAAGAAGGGGCGCTGGCACTTGCACCGACGCAACAATGAGAGCCCGGGACGCCAGGGCTGCGGGCAGACCGGCGGCAGCCAGGACGCGGAGGGCAGAGGGGCAGTCGGGGGCGAATACTGCAAAAAACAGGGAGGCTGTGTGGGTTTTTCAGATTTTATGTTTACCTTTGCCCGATGCAGAGGAGGCTCCGGCTCCTGCCAACGCCATCTCCAAGAGCGTGGAGGTACCGACGGCGGCGATCAGACAACTCTGCAGGCGGCCGAGACTATGCACCAGGGTCGCTGGGGCTATGCACCATGGCGGCTGGGACTACGCACCAGGTCACCGGGACTACACACCAGGTCACCGGGACTATGCATCAGGTCACCGGAACTATGCACCATGGCGGCCGGGGCTATGCGCCAGGTCGCCGGGAGCAAGAACAAAGGACAAAAGATATATATAATATAATAAGGTATGCGAGTACTAATCGTCAACACGAGCGAGAGGGCTGGCGGAGCGGCTGTGGCTGCACGACGGCTGATGGAAGCGCTCAACAACAGCGGCGTAAAAGCCAAGATGCTGGTGCGCGACAAGGAGACCGAGCACATCGCGGTGTGCAGTCTGCCCAAGTCGTGGCGCCACCACTTCAATTTCCTGTGGGAAAGACTGACGATATATCTCCATCTGCGGCTGAACCGCCGCCATCTGTGGGAGATAGATACCGCCAACGCGGGCACCGACATCACAAGGCTGCCCGAATTCAAGGAGGCAGACATCATCCATCTGCACTGGGTCAACCAGGGCATGCTCTCGCTGAAGAATATCCGCAAAATACTCGACTCGGGAAAGCCGGTGGTATGGACGATGCACGACATCTGGGCCGCTACGGCGATATGCCACCTCACCCTGGGATGTGAGCGGTTCAAGAGCCACTGCGCCCACTGCCCCTATCTGCCCGGAGACAGCAGCCACGACCTCGCCGACGCCACCTGGCGACGCAAGGAGCGCATGCTCACCGGCAGACACATCACCTTTGTAGCGTGCAGCCACTGGATGGAGAGCGAAGCGCGCCAGAGCCGGCTCCTGGAGGGACAGGAGACCTGCGCCATACCCAACCCCATCGACACCCGCCTCTTCGCCCCTGCCGACAAGGCCGAAGCCCGAAGAAGACTGGGGCTCCCCGCCGACCGAAGACTGATACTCTTTGCCTCGCAGCGCGTGACCAACGTGAACAAGGGCATGGACTATCTCATCGAGGCTTGCCGAAAATGGGAGCAGGAGCATCCGGAGATACGCGAGAACACGGGCCTCATCATCGTGGGCGGCCACGCCGAAGAGATAGCCGACCGCCTGCCGCTACAGGCTTACCCCTTAGGGTATGTCAACGACCCGCGCCGCATGGTGGATGTCTACAACGCCGCCGACGCCTTCGTGCTGCCGTCGCTCTCTGAAAACCTGCCCAACACCATCATGGAGGCGATGGCCTGCGGTGTGCCCTGCATCGGCTTCCGCGTGGGCGGCATACCCGAAGAGATAGACCACAAGGTCAACGGATATGTGGCTGAATACAAGGATGCCGACGACCTGGCTCGCGGTCTGCACTGGACGCTCGACGAGGCCGACCGCAAGACTCTGGGCGAGGAAGCCGTGAAGAAGGTGGCACAGCACTACAGCCAGCGCGCCGTCGCCGCACGCTATATCAATATCTACAACCGCCTTGCAGGCAAAGACTATCTGGAAGCATGACCATAACCGTTATCACATGTACCTACAACGCCGCGGACGAACTGCCGCGGACGCTGGCGAGCGTGGAGAGCCAGGACTATGACCAAGTGGAGCATCTCATCATCGACGGCAAGTCGAAGGATGACACCATGAAACTGGTAAGGGAGTATGAAGAAAAATCGCGGGGAGCGTCTCCCCACCTGATAAGGGCCGTCTCGGAACCCGACGGCGGACTCTACGACGCGATGAACAAAGGTATCCAGATGGCTGAGGGCGACTACCTCGTATTCCTCAACGCCGGCGACACCTTCAAGGACGAGCACACGCTGCAGCGGGTGGCTCATGCGGCGCTCATGCCCGACGAGAAACCGGCGGTAATCTATGGCGACACCGACATCATCGACGACCGAGGCCACTATGTGGGCCGCCGCCGTCTGGCTCCGCCCGAGGCGCTCAGCTGGAAGTCGTTCCGCCACGGCATGCTGGTATGCCACCAGGCGTTTTACGCCCGCACCGACCTGGCCAAGGCCATCCCCTACGACCTGAAGTACCGCTACTCTGCCGACGTAGACTGGTGCATAAAAATAATGAAGTCGGCAGCAAGCTACCGACTTCCTCTGGTCAACACACATGCAGTGTTGGCTTGTTTTCTCGATGGTGGCATGACCACCACATATCATCGCCGTTCGCTCCGCGAGCGTTTCAGCGTGATGTGCCACCACTACGGCGTGGCCAGCACGGTGGTGATGCATCTCTGGTTTGCCCTGCGCGGCGTCATCAGTCGTCGGCGCACTCGTTGAGGGTGTAGGCGCTGCTGCCGTCGAAGCAGTGGGTGCAGACCTTACACTTGGGAAGACCGATGGCACGGATCAGCTCTTCCACACTATTGAAGCGGAGCGAGGTAAGTCCAAGCTCCTCGGCTATAGCCGCCACCATACGCTCGTACTCGGGCGACCCGGTGGTGGCATATTTATCCAGATTCTTGTTGGCATCGCCCTCGAAGCGCTCGATGATGCGTCGGGTGATGAGTTCCATATCGCTCTTGGACGAGGTAAAGTTGATAAACGGACAGCCGTAGACCAGGGGCGGACAGGCGATACGCATATGGCACTCCTTGATCTGTGCCTGGTCAAACAACACCTTGACATTGTCTCTCAACTGGGTCCCGCGCACGATGGAGTCGTCGCAGAACAGCACGCGCTTGCCCTTGAGCATAGCCACATTGGGGATGAGCTTCATCTTGGCGACCAGTGAGCGCATGGCCTGGTTGGCAGGGGTGAAGGAGCGGGGCCAGGTGGGGGTGTACTTGGCGATACAGCGCTGATAGGGCACCCGCTTGCCGGCAGCGTAGCCCATGGCCATACCCGTGCCGGAGTCGGGGATGCCGCTGCAGCAGTCTACCTGGGTATCGTCGGTGAGCGCCATCTGGTAGCCATTGTCGAAGCGCACCTTCTCGACATTCCTGCCCTCATAGGTAGAGGTGGGGAAGCCATAGTAGACCCAGAGGAAAGAGCAAATCTGCATCTTCTTGTTGGCAGGGCGTATCTGCTCGGTGCCATCGGCGGTGATGCGCACAATCTCGCCCGGGCCCAGCTCGTAGCAAGGCTCGAAGCCGAGGTTGGGGAACGAGGTGGTCTCGCTCGTCACGGCGTAGGCGCCATCCTTCTTGCCGATGATGAGCGGGGTGCGCCCCCAACTGTCGCGGGCACAGATGATGCCGTCGGTGGTAAGGATGAGCATCGTACACGAGCCCTTGACATGATGATAGACATTCTCGATGCCCTCGCGGAATGTCTTGCCCTGGATGATGTGGAGCGCCACAAGTTCGGTGGTATTGGTCTTGCCCGACGACATCTCGGCGAAGTGCATATTGTGGCTGAGCATCTCGGCCTCGAGTTGCTCCATGTTGGCAATCTTGGACACCGTGCAGATGGCAAACTGCCCCAGATGAGAGTTCATGACCAATGGCTGTGCATCGGTATCACTGATGACACCTATACCTGAACAGCAGCCTTCAAACTTATTGAGCGAAGACTCAAACTTAGAACGAAAATAAGAACTTTCGAGGTTATGGATAGAGCGGACGAAGCCCTTATCCTCACTATAGGTTGCCATACCGCCACGACGGGTACCGAGGTGTGAATTGTAGTCGGTTCCGTAGAACAAATCGGCAACGCAGCTTTTCTTGGAAATAGTTCCGAAAATGCCTCCCATAAATGATAATAATATACTAACAGTGTAATTACGCGCTGCAAAGTTACGTAAAAATCTTGGGGTTGAATATATAGTTTTTGTTATTTTTTCCTACTTTTTTGTGACAAAACACCATGGCTCTCTTGCCCATGCCGGCATTTATGGGTATCTTTGCAGCGTTAACAAATCTACACCTTATTATATAATATAGAATGATACGCATCCTAAACAGTACAAAACGCATCGTCGCCACCATCGTCGCGACCGCAACATGGATTGCCGTCGCAGCCCAACCCAACATCATCTACGACAACGACGGCACCGAGCTGCTGCTGAACACCTACTGGAACGGCGCACCGCTCACGCTCGCCCACCTCGACTCGCTCACGAGTCTTGCCGCGGGCTCGCAGGTGGCCACCTACTCCATCTGCTCAGGCAGCGACTTCGTATGCTATCCCTCGCGCTACTGCCGCTACTACGGCGACGACCGTGGCCACATAGACCATGGCGGCAACACGGCGCTCTACAACAATATGCGCACCTGCTATGACAATCTGCTCCGCATCGAGGCCGAGGGAGGCGAGTTTATGCGGTCGTCGCTGCAGCTGGCACGGCGCCACGGCATGGCGGCGATGATAGCCTACCGCATGAACGACCTCCACTTCGCCGACGCCGAAACAGACTGTCCCGTGATGTGGGCAGAATGGTGGCTCAAGCATCCCGAATACCGCATCGGCGACCCCTCGCTGGGATGGCACAGTGCCGGCGCCTACGACTTTGCCCATCGCGCCGTGCGCAACCGCAAGGTGAGCATCATTGCCGAACAACTCAGCCGTTACCGCGACGACATCGACTGGTATATGCTGGACTTCATGCGCTTCTTCTGCTACTTCAAGCGGGGCGAAGGCAAGCGCCACACGGCTGAGATGACCGATATGATGAGGCAGATAAGGCGTCGGGCAGACCGCGAGTCGTCACGCCGCAAGCAGCCAGGACGCATAAAGCTCGCCGTGAGGGTGGCGCCGTCGCTGGCAGAGAATCTGGAGAAGGGAATAGACCTACGCGAGTGGCTCGAGGAAGGCCTGATAGACCTGGTGAGCGTGGGCACCCACACGCTGATAGACCCGGCTCAGCCCATAGCCCGGATGCGCAGCGAGTTGGGCAATGCGCTCAACACACCCCTCTACGCCAGCACCGACATGATGACCTACACCGAGAACGAGCCCGTCTCGGAGGGTATGATGCGCGGCTTCTGCTCGGCTGCCCTGGACCAGGGCGCCGACGGCATCTATCTCTTCAACTACTTCTTCAACCGCTATGTGAGCGGCCACTATCAGCTGGAGCGCGGAGGGCAGGTCTGCCGCACGGCGCACCCTCGTATGCTCCACGAACTGGGCAGCCGGCAGATGCTCGAGGGTCGCAACAAGACCTACTGGCTCTCGGACGGCAAACGGCAGTACGGGCTGCGCCCCAACACACCACTACCGCTCACGCTCAAGGCCGGAGAGCGTCGCGATGTGACCATCTACGTGGGCGACCACATGGACTCTATCCGTCCACGCGAAGTCATCGTCTTCTTCCGCACCCGTGGCGAGGCGCTGCTCAGCCTGAGCCTCAACGGCAAGCCCATGACTGCCACCCGCGCAGACTACCCTGCGCTCTACGACCGCTGCCGCAGACTGGCAGAGGGCGAGCACCAGTATGCCGTGACCATGCCTGCCGACGCCCTGCGCCACGGCGACAACACCATCACCATCACAGCCCCTGCCGGGAGCACTCCCATCACGCTGAAACGCGTGGAACTCACCCTCAACTATGGCGACGTAGAGACCCACGGGTACTTCTAACCAGCCCCAAGCCATCACCTCCCATCCGGAGGACACCCCCACGGCATCAAAAATCATCTCCACGCTGCCAGAGGCAAACGACGTAAATCCGAAGGTCATCTCGAGGATTCCAAAGGTCATCTCGAGGATTCCAAAGGTCACCTCGATGAATCCGAAGGTCACCCCCATCGCCACCGCGACCATCGCTGCCGGCGCCAAGATGATGAGAAAAGCCGTGAATACCGTTAAATATTCATAAATATTCATCATTGGGAGCGTCTCGATAATGGCTGATATAAAAATAATGTGTAATTTTGCACGCCGATTATTTCGGGGACACACTTAGAGTCCCCCGTGTGAGCGTGTTAATAGTGGCGCTTTTGGCCGAGCGTCATGGTTAGTGAATCGCCTGCACATCAAGAGAAATAAAAACGTTTTTTAGTAGTAAAAATTAAAATTAAAAATGAACACTTTAAGTTACAAGACTATTTCCGTTAACAAGGAAACAGCTACCAAGGAGTGGGTCGTTATCGACGCCACCGACCAGATTGTAGGTCGTCTTTGCTCAAAGGTTGCAAAGTTGCTCCGTGGTAAGTACAAGCCAAACTTCACTCCCCACGTGGACTGTGGAGACAACGTAATCATTATCAATGCCGCTAAGGTTCGCTTCACTGGTAAGAAGGAAACTGACAAGGTTTACACCCGCTATACCGGCTATCCCGGTGGTCAGCGCTTCAACACTCCTGCCGACCTCCGTACTCGCAAGAACGGTGTCGACAAGATTGTTCGCCACGCTGTCAAGGGTATGCTCCCCAAGGGTCCTCTCGGTCGCGCACTGCTCGACAACCTCTATGTATATGAGGGCACAGAGCACAAGCACGAGGCTCAGAAGCCAAAGTCAATCGATATTAACCAGTATAAATAATAGGAACTAAAGATGGAAATGATTAATGCAATCGGTCGCCGCAAGAGCTCTGTAGCTCGTGTTTACCTCACCGAAGGTACCGGTAAGATCACAATCAACAAGAAAGATTTGAAAGATTTCTTCCCATCAGCTATCCTTCAGTATGTGGTTAAGCAGCCACTGAACCTTCTGGAAGTTGCTGAGAAGTATGATATAAAGGCCAACCTCGACGGTGGTGGTTTCACCGGCCAGAGCCAGGCTCTCCGCCTCGCTATCGCCCGTGCCCTCGTTAAGGTGAACGCCGAAGACAAGAAGGCTCTGAAGGACCAGGGTTTCCTCACACGCGACTCTCGTGCTGTTGAGCGTAAGAAGCCAGGTCAGCCCAAGGCTCGTCGTCGCTTCCAGTTCAGTAAGCGTTAATATACTGAACCGTTTAGCATCTAAACCCATAAGACTTGCCTCTGCTGGCGATTACCTGTGGGTTGGTTCTAAGCAATATAGAATTAAAAAAGAAAGTAAACAACTCAAAAAGAAAAAGCAATGTCAAGAACTAATTTTGACCAGTTACTCCAGGCAGGTTGCCACTTTGGCCACCTCCGTCGCAAGTGGAATCCCGCTATGGCTCCTTACATCTTCATGGAGCGCAATGGCATCCATATCATAGACCTCAACAAGACTGTTGCCAAGATCGACGAGGCAGCAGAGGCGCTGAAGGGTATCGCCAAGTCAGGCAAGAAAATCATGTTTGTCGCTACTAAAAAACAGGCAAAGGACATCGTAGCCGAGAAGGCTGCATCAGTTAACATGCCTTACGTAATCGAGCGTTGGCCCGGTGGTATGCTTACCAACTTCCCAACCATCCGCAAGGCTGTTAAGAAAATGGCAAACATCGACAAGCTGATGAACGACGGTACATTCTCTAACCTCTCTAAGCGCGAGTTGCTGCAGGTAACCCGTCAGCGTGCCAAACTGGAGAAGAACCTCGGTTCAATCTCTGACCTGACTCGTCTGCCCTCTGCCCTCTTCGTTATCGACGTAATGAAGGAGCACATCGCAGTGAAAGAGGCTCAGCGTCTGGGCATCCCAGTATTCGCTATCGTGGATACCAACTCAGACCCCAAGGCTGTAGACTACCTGATTCCTGCCAACGACGACGCCAAGGACTCTATCGAGGTTATACTGAACGCCTGCTGCGGTGCTATCGCAGAAGGTCTCGAGGAGCGCAAAGCTGAGAAGGCTGACGAGAAGGCTGCTGCCGAGCAGGCTGAGGAAGTGGCAGAGGCTAAGCCCCGCCGCACACGCAAGGCCCGCAAGGAAGAGGCTCCCGCCGCTGAGGCTGCTGCTACAGAGGCTCCCGCCGCTGAGTAATCAATAGAATCACAAACCCAAGTTTAAGAAATAACAATTATGGCTGTTACAATAGAAGATATCAAAAAGCTGCGCGCTATGACTGGCGCCGGTCTGGCTGATGTAAAGAACGCCCTGAACGAGGCTGAAGGCGATTTCGACAAGGCTAAGGAGCTCCTGCGTGAGCGTGGCCTCGCCATCGCTGCCAAGCGTTCAGACCGTGAGACATCAAATGGTTGCGTACTGGTTAAGAAGGTTGATGGCTTCGCCGCAATGGTTGCCGTGAAGTGTGAGACCGACTTCGTAGCTGCCGGTAAGGACTTCATCGCCCTCGTAGGCGAAATCCTCGACGCTGCTATCGCCGCACGCTGCACCAACCTCGACGAGGTTAAGGCGCTGAAGCTCGCCAATGGCGACGACGCTGCCACCGCCGTACAGCATCGCTCAGGTGTTACCGGGGAGAAGATGGAGCTCGATGGCTACAACTATCTCGTAGGTGACAACATCTCTGTATACGACCACATGGGCCGCCACACTCTGGCTACCATGGTACAGCTGGACAAGGACAACGAAGAGGCTGCTCACAAGGTAGCTATGCAGGTTGCAGCAATGAAGCCTGTAGCTCTCGACGAGGCTTCTGTTCCCCAGGCCGTTAAGGACGAGGAGCTCAAGGTGGCTATCCAGAAGACCAAGGAAGAGCAGGTAGAGAAGGCTGTAGTTGCCGCTATCAAGAAGGCTGGCATCAATCCTAACCTCGTAGACAGCGATGACCACATCGAGTCTAACATGAAGAAGGGATGGCTCACACAGGAGGAGGCTGACAAGGCCCGCGAAATCAAGCAGACCGTAGGCGCTGAGAAGGCTGCCAACCTGAACGAGCAGATGATCCAGAACATTGCCAAGGGCCGTATGGCCAAGTTCTTCAAGGAGAACTGCCTGGTAGACCAGGAGTTCCAGTTCGCCGACGAGGATGGCAAGATTTCAGTTAAGGACTGGCTGAAGAAGCAGGGCGATCTCAACATCGTTGCTTACAAGCGCTTCACCCTCCTGGCTGACTAATTTTCAATATAGTTAAAATCGAAATAATAATAAGGACTGTACCCCTTTCGAGGGATGCAGTCCTTTTTTAGTGCATGGCAATGGCGGGGGCAGCCGGGTGCAGCGTCGCGACGGCAGGCGTGGCCAGGGCTATTTTGCCCTGCACCAATGATTTTACCGGCTTTTGCGCAAGCACTGTCAGAATTATTGTGTAACTTTGTGTATCAATAACAAGCAATCACCTATGAACCCATCTACCCGCCCGTCAAGGACAGGCCACCACAAGGAGAAATAAAAACCTATATAGCAATGAAACGTATATCCACACTGCTGTGCATGCTGCTCTGTCTGACAGCCTTATATGCGCAGAGGGCCGACAACTATCCGCCCACCAAGAACGCCCAGGTCAAGCTGAGCGAAACCAATCTGCCCATCGTCTTCATCGACGTAGACGGCAAGATGATACTCCGCGAAGAGCGTATCACCGCAAAAATCAAAATCATAGACAACGGCACGGGCAAGACCAACTATGCCGACCTCGCTGCCCACCCCGACCAGAAGGTGGACTATGAGGGATATATCAGTCTGAAATACCGCGGCAACTCGTCGTTCAACTCGTCTGACAAGAAGCCCTACGGCTTCAAGACCATCGCCAAACCACTGGAAGAAGGCGGCAAGAAGGTGAAGGTGAGCCTGCTGGGACTGGGCAAAGACAACGACTGGGTGCTGCTGGCACCTTTCGCTGACAAGTCGATGATACGCGACGTGCTCACCTTCGAGCTGGGGCGTCCCTACCTGGACTGGGTGCCCAGCTCGCGCCATGTCGAGGTGGTGGTCGACGGCAAATACTACGGCATCTACATCCTCACCGAGCGTCCTGGCAAGGGCAAAAACCGCCTGAACCTGCATGACCCCGGCGAGGACGGAGGCGACCTGACGGGCGACTGGCGCGTGGAGATAGACCGCGACGACGAAGACCACTACTACCGCTCCAAGTATCACCCCTATGGCCGCTACGGAACGGTGGACAACACCAAATACATCACCTACCAATACGACGACCCTGAGTATGAGGACTTTGCCGACCTGCCCGCCGGAACGGAGAAGGCCATCCAAAAGTCGATAGACGACATGGAAGACTGCTTTGCCGGCGACAACTACAAAGACCCCGTCAACGGCTATCGGAAGTATATCGACGTGACCTCGTTTATCGACTATATGCTCTCGACCGAGTTCACGTTCAACGTGGACGGCTACCGTCTGAGTTCGCACATGTACAAGTACAGCGAGACGCGCGCCAAGAACGAGGGGCTCGACAGCCGCTGGAAGTGTACGCTCTGGGACTTCAACATCGCGCTGGGCAACGCCGACTACTACAAGGGCTCGCGTACCGACCTGTGGCAGTACGACATGAACAGCCGCGAGACCGACAACCAGCTGGTGCCATTCTGGTGGAAGAGGCTCATAGACGACCCTGCCTATCAGACCGACCTGAAGGCCCGCTGGGCGCAGTATCGCGAGGGCCAGTATGCCGACAACCGCATCGACGCCAAGATAGACTCGCTCGCCACGCTGCTCACCTCGGGAGGCGCGATGGAGCGCAACGAGGCTGCCTGGGGCATGTTTGGCAGATATGTATGGCCCAACGCCTATGTGGGCTACAGCTTCAACGACGAGATAAGCTACCTGAAGCGATGGATAAAGAGCCGTCTGACATTCATGGACAAGAAACTGCTGCCGCAGGAGAAGACAGACATACGGCCCGTGACGGTGGCGTCGGGATATAATGCCGACGTGGTGGTCGAGGCGCTGCCCGCAAGCAGCCATGCCGACAATGCCGGCGACGGTGCCGACAACACCTTCTACTCTGCCGGGCTCAAGGCGTCGGGCGGACTGCCTACCGACGGCGTCGTCAACGCCCCATCGGGAGCCAACTTCCAGTTAGGCGACTATGCCGCCAGCAACGCCCTCGTCATCAAGACGGGCGAAGGGGGCGACCTCATCTTCGGCGCGCCCATAACGACCAGCCAGCTCTACATCCTCGCCACCAGCGGCGACGGCAGCAGCGACCTGACGGCTACCCCACTCTACAGCGACGGCAGCCAGGGCGAGGGCATCGCGCTCACTGTGGCAGACTGGTCGGTAAAGAGTCTGTCGGGCGAAGAGGCCATCAGCGGACTGAGCCGCATCAACAAGCGCACGGACACCTACAGCCAGAGCTTCGCCTTCTGTCTCTTTGACCACGCCATCGGCACCGACAAGAGTCGCAAGCTCAGAGGCGTGCGTCTCACCAGCACCCGCGGAGGTCGCGCCCTGGTGATGGGTGTGGCCTACAAGGTGGTGCAGACCGTGGGCATCGACAGCCCCGCCACTGGAGAGCTCAAGGCGGTGGGTTACTACACGCCCAACGGAGTGCGCATAGCACGCCCGGGCAGCGGCATCACCATCGTCAAATACAGCGACGGCAGCGTGAAGAAGATTGTGGCTGGACGCAGCTGCAACAACTAATAAGAATATGTTTATAGTAATCGCATTTATATTTCTCGGCATCGGCTTGGGCTACACCGTACGCACAAGACTGGCGGCACAGGCCGGCGCCAAGGCGGTGGGCACCTGGACAGCCAGGGCCACGACATGGTTGATATGGCTCCTGCTCTTTATGCTGGGAGCCGAGGTGGGCGGCAACGAGCAGATAATCGCTGCCCTGCCCACCCTGGGTGTAGAGGCTCTGCTGCTGGCTGTTTGCAGCGTATTGGGCTGCTGCGTCCTGGCTTGGGCACTGTGGAAGAGCGTGAAAGGAGGCCGCGCATGAAGGGCAGTATGATTGTGGTGGGCTTCTTCATCCTCGGCCTCGTGGCAGGTCGCATGGACGCGCTGCCCGCATGGATGGCAGAAAGCGGACTGAGCTTTGTGGCGCTGTGCGGACTGCTGCTCTGTGTGGGTATGAGCATTGGCCTCAACCCCGATATGAAGAGCGATTTCAAGAGTCTCAACCCGAGGTTGGCGCTCCTGCCCATAGCCACTATCCTGGGCTCGTGGGTGGGCGCGATGGTGGCTTTCGCCATCATGCTGGGCGGCGACGGGGACATCATCCAGCCCCGTGGACTCACAGACTGCCTGGCCATAGACAGCGGTTTTGCCTACTACTCGCTGTCGAGTATCTTCATCACCGAATATCGCGGTGCCGAGCTGGGTACCATCGCTCTGCTGACCAATATCATCCGCGAGATGATTACGCTGCTGATGACGCCACTGATGGCGAAGTGGTTTGGGCCACTGGCGCCGATATCCTCGGGTGGCGCCACGACGATGGACACCACGCTGCCCATCATCACCCAGACGATAGGCCAGCGCTATGTGGCGCTGAGCATCTTCCACGGCTTTGCCACCGACTTCTCCGTGCCCTTCCTCGTGACCATGTGGTGCATGCTGGGGGCTTGAGGTTGGGAGACTGTAGCTGAGATGGCACCAGGCTGAGAGGCTGGCATCATGGATGAGAATATAGTAAAAATCAATGAATTTGCCGATGATATGATTACACGTTGTTATCTTGAAACGACAGATGTCTGCAACCTCAACTGCGTCTTCTGCCCCAAGACCACGCGTCCAAAGCGCACGATGACGCTTGAGGAGTTTGACCTGCTGACCAGCAGGCTCGCAGGTAGGGTCAAGTTTCTGTATTTCCACCTCATGGGCGAGCCTTTCCTTCATCCCCATCTGCCCCAATTTGTGGAGATGGCTCGGCAGAAAGGGTTTATCCCGGTGATTACCACCAACGGCACGCTGCTGTCGAAGCGGGAGGATATGCTCGAGGCTCTGCCCCATAAGCTGCAGATTTCCCTGCACTCGCACGAGGGTAACGGCAAGGAGGACCTCGAGCAGTATATCGACGAGGTGATGACCTTCGCCAAAGAGGCAGCTCGTCGAGGGTGCATCATCGTGCTGCGGCTGTGGAACGAAGGCGGCCACAACAGCATGAACGAAGAGATTATCCGTCTGATAGCCAAACACCAGCCTCGCCCATGGGTCGAGCGAAACGATGGCTGGCGACTGGCAGAGAACCTGTATATCGAGAGCGACAACATGTTTGAATGGCCTGACCTCCAGCACGAATCCTACGCCGGCGAAGAGGTGTTCTGCTATGCTCTCCGCAACCAGATTGGCGTGCTCGTCGACGGCTCCGTGGTCCCCTGTTGTCTGGATCATAACGGCGACATGGACTTGGGCAACCTCTACACCCAGAGTCTGGAGGAGATTCTCGCGTCGCCGCGCGCCCACGCCATCTATCAGGGCTTCACCAACCACACCGCCACCGAGCCCCTCTGCCAGCGCTGCGCCTACTCCGCCGTGTCGAAACGGTTTAGGAAGTAGAGGTGGGTGAGAGGGAACCATAGTTGGCGAAGGCGTAGGGGCGCCGCTATACATCATATTATTGCTGTCCGCTAAAACTTTTTGGAACATAAAGAATTAGGGCTGGATTCCTCGCTTGGAATTCAGCCCTTAGTGTTACTCCTCCCAAACAACCAAATCTCTATCCAGGGGGATGGCGTAGCGGGAGCCTCGCTCGCCGGTGACTATGTAGTTGATGGCGAGATGCTCATCGAACTTCTCTACGAATGCCTTTCTGATTCGGGCGAGGTTCTCATTGAGCGCGTTGCCCAGCGGGTTGACGACCTTGGTTATGGTGAGGTTGAGCCGGGCCTCGTCGGTACTGGGGCGCAGCTGTCGGTAGATGTTGAGCAGCTCGGTGTAATAGTCTTGCATGTGCTTGTAGATGATGCCTTCGGGATAGCGCAGGTAGAGGAAATAGATGGCTTTGGGCAGGGCACCCATCTCGATTTCCATACCGTTGTAGTCGGGCAGGAAGATGCGATAGTCGGGGGTGACAATCATACGCGACAGGGGTTCCTGCTTGTCGATGAACTCGTGGATGGCCATGAGTGACACGCCTTCGAGCCTGAGCTTCTGGACGGTCATGCGAAGCTCGCGCAGGACATCCTCTGTAGCAATAAAGCTCTGCTTCTCGGCAGTTTCTTCTGCAGAGGCGGGCATGGCGGACTCTGCAGAAGGCTCCAGAAACTCCTGAGAAAGAAGGCTCTCCGACTTATCTTCCATCGGGACGCTCGCCAGACAAGGACTGATTGGCGCCATATCGGCATCTACGCCACAGGATGCGGCAAACCTTTGACTTATCAGATGAACCAGGGCGTCCATGGCTGCGGAAGAAACGAAGTCGACATCGGACAAGACCACTTGCCGGAATCTGACATCACCCGCGTACCCCTCCCGCGTAGCCCCGAAGATGAGCGACGGCTTCAGACGCTTGCGCTGGTCTTCGTCAGAGATATAGGGAGCGAACGCATCGCTCCTGACCTCGCCGACCAGAGGCTGGGAAGAGAGGTAGGGCGCATAGTAACGCAGCTTGGCCTCGATGTCGTGCTCGCTGAGCAGGTAGGGCATGTAGTAGAAATCCATACCGGCACGGTCGAACTTGGCTTTCAGGCGCAGATAGACGTCGCGGATGAGGTCATTGACATCCTCATCGTAGCCATTCTCGATGAAGAACACCTGATTGGGTTCGGGGCGGAACGGCAGATTGCTGAATAGTATCGTATTAGTGTTCATTGTTATGATTGTCAGTGCGCCGGCAAGTCATCCCAGCCGGCGCCATGGGTGGCATGTCATCGATTGCCCTTCGCCTCGCTCTTGAGGATATCCTCGAGGGTCTCCAGAGTATCATCATCGGCGAAATAGTCGTCGGATTCTGCCAGCGAAGCATCAGGCGCTCGCATCTCGCAGCACACCTTGTCGTAGAACCTGGTACGGCTGCGGCCCTCTTTCTCGAACATGGCGGCGGTCTCTTCGGCATTGGCTGAGAAGCGGAGCGCATTGCACACGCCTATCTCGCCAGCCACCTTCTCCACATCCTGGTCGGCACCGATGTAGGTGAAGGTCCAACCCATCTGACGGAGTTCCTGGACGAGCGACTTAATCTGGCGACCGTTCCAGGTGAGCGACGCATTCTCATAGCCGTCGGTGATGATGGTGACGAGCACGCGGTCGCCGTGGCAGACCCGCTGCTGGAGCTCGCTGATGCAGGTGCCCATGGCGTCGTAGAGGGCTGTGCATCCGAGCAGAGGATAGTCGGCGCTTGTGATGTTGCGGGCTTCGGCGATGGGCTTGGCAGAATAGATGCGGTTGAGGAAATCATCGCCGGCACTGAACGATGCCAGCGTGACATACTGCTGCAGCTCGGGATGGGTCTCCTGCGCCCTGCGGATGGTAGCAAGGGTCTCGTTTACGCCTGTGAGTGCCTGGTTGTAAATGACTTCCATCGAGCCTGAGGCATCGAGGATGACGAGGTTGTAAATCTTCTGAGTTTCCATACTTGTGTTTTGAAAATGTTGAACTTCTTGTTGTTTGACAGTGCAAATGTAGGCAGTTTCAGCCACCTTGCCAAGAAAAAACATTTTGCAAGACTTGCAAAGCTGGGGTCTCTCGCCGCTGCGCCCTCTGCCAGGTCCAGCCCTCTCCCGTCGCTCCCCCACCCCACGCCGAGGCTGTCGGAGCGTGGGCGACCGAAGAATGGGCTGTCGGGCATAGCCGTTGGACATCAAGAGGCTTGCTATCAATCGTCGGCAAATGACCATCGTCATAGTCGCCGTCGACAAAGTTAGTGATATTTTGGATATCGCGGATGATTTCAGCAAGGTTTTTGTGGCGAAGGTGGAGAAATACGCTGCGGAGGGGGATGTCAAGTGCGATTTGCGTCGCGAAATCGTCATGGCAAAGGCTGAAATGGAGGTATCCGAGTTGTATTTCCATAATTCGTACTTCGGTTTTAGGATGGAGGCGTATATATATAAATAGGTGTGCATCTGCTATACCCCCGCCGCGCCCGCATCGCAGCCACGGGCATGAATGGACGCGGTGATTTTTATAACAAAAAGTGGTGGAAATGTTTTGCTGGATATAAAACAATTCGTAATTTTGGATGATTGAAAACGTCTCGTTTTCAGGTGGGCTGGGCACCATGACCCAGCAATCGTCAAACCGAGCCGGGGCGGCATCTCTGCCCCTGGCATAAATACAAACCGAAGACCTATGCAATACCCTCTGATTTCAGAATATGTAGCAGCCATACGCGACGCAAAGGATAATCTGGACGAGTTGGCTTACTTGGAGCCAGTACTCGACAATCACGGCGAGCCCTATCGCAGCAGCGGCGCCTTTGCCGTAGTGTTCAAGATGAAAGACCCGAAGACGGGGCGAAACTATGCCCTGAAGTGCTTCACCGACGAACAGGAAGGCAGGGGCGAGGCGTATCGGCAGATAACCGAGGAACTGGAGTTTGTCGACTCGACATATATCACGGCAGTGAAGTATCTGGAACAGGAACTGTTTGTAGACAGCAGCTGCAATGATGAAGTGTTTCCCGTGTTGCTGATGGACTGGGTAGACGGCGAGACGATGGAAACCTACGTTGCCGGCCACTATGCCGACAGCCATGCCATGGCCATGCTCTGCTACCGTTTCTGCAAAATGGCGGGGTGGCTCCGCTCGCAGTCATTCGCCCACGGCGACATCAAGCCCGACAACATCATGGTGCGCCCCGACGGCACTCTGACGCTGGTGGATTACGACGGCATGTATGTGGCAGCCATGAAGGGCAGGAAGTCACCAACCATCGGCACCAAGGACTTTGCGCATCCACTACGCACCGTAGACGATTTCGACGAGACCATCGACGACTTTGCGCTGGCAGTCATCGCCCTCTCGCTCAAGGCCATATCTCTCGACCCGTCTCTCTACACCACCTACGGAGCCTCAGACCGTCTGCTGTTCGCAGCCAACGATTTTCTTGACCTGAGCAAGAGCAAGGTATTGTCGGCTTTGCAGAGTCTGCTGGCCGACGAAGAACTCAAGACCCTGCTGTCCATGTTTCTCATGGCAAGTGCCAAGAAGAATCTGTCCATGTGCTCATTCAGACTGTTTGGCCTAAAAGTGCCCCACTGCGAGTTGCCAAAGGAGGTAGAGGTGCTGAGTACCGAGGTGACGGAAGAAGAAATAGAGAATGGTATCGAAGATGAATTTGGCGTGATATATAGCAAGGATGGGGAAAGGCTGCTACAGGCTACACGATATCTATCTGGTCGCTATATGATAAAGGAAGGCCTTAATTCCGCAACACTATAATTTAACTTTATTTATAAGTTCCTGAGCAACAAAAAGTTGCCCAGGATTTTGCCATGTCAGAATTTTCACTTATCTTAGTGTTGCAAAAAGAAAACAAGCAAAACT
>NZ_NPJK01000022.1:0-276 GCF_002251285.1 Prevotella sp. P5-64 | reverse complement strand
TATGTCAAAGATCTTTTCGGGGACATGCCCCGGAGTGGAGAATAACGGATTCGAACCGTTGACCCCCTGCTTGCAAAGCAGGTGCTCTAGCCAGCTGAGCTAATCCCCCATAATTGAGAGTAGCATTATATCGGTCATCTTGTCGATGCGTAGTCCCAGGCAGACTTGAACTGCCGACCTCCACATTATCAGTGTGGCGCTCTAACCAACTGAGCTATAGGACTGTCTGACTCGGCGTTCAATTAACCTGTGGGCTTAACTGCGCCCAGTTTCTTT
>NZ_NPJK01000021.1:0-1079 GCF_002251285.1 Prevotella sp. P5-64 | reverse complement strand
AGAGGCGCTTCGCACCTCAACCCTGGGCTGTGAAATCGCAACTCCTACAGAGTTGCCGGGGGTGCGTACCGTCTGCGCCGTACTGCCTATATCATCGACCAAGGTAAAACAACTCCGCACCTCAACCTTGGGCTATGTAATCGCAACTCCATTACCTTTCCGCGTCGCATTGCGCCGCGCCGGTGACCTTCGGTTCACAGTTGCCGGTGATGTGTACCGTCTGCGCCGTACTGCCTATATCATTGACCAAGGTAAAACAACTCCGCACCTCAACCTTGGGCTATGTAATCACAACTCCATTACCTTTCCGCGTCGCATTGCGCCGCGCCGGTGACATTCGGTTCACAGTTGCCGGTGATGCGTACCGTCTGCGGCGTACTGCCTATGCCGTTGTCGGGTGTCAAATCGCTATTTACCCTCTTGGGAAGACTGGGGTGGGGTACGCTGCTGGTCCCTTTTGTTGTGGAGCTTGTCAGCAGCAGCAACTCTGTAGGAGTTGCGCTTTCCCAGCCCAGGGTTGCGGGCGTAGTCCGCTACCCTGGGTAGCTGCACAACTATTATAGCTACTCTGTAGGAGTTGCGATTAGCCGAAGGCGTTATGCTCAGTTAATAATAATCGTCTACACATTTTTTTCCATTATCCTGCTGGAGGTAACGCCTACGGCTAAACGCAACACTTTACCTTTCCGCGTCGCAAAGCGCCGCGCCGGTGACCTTCGGTTCAGCGTTGCTACCTTTTTTGCACCAATACCCAGGGTAGAGGCGCTTCGCACCTCAACCCTGGGCTGTGAAATCGCAACTCCTACAGAGTTGCCGGGGGTGCGTACCGTCTGCGCCGTACTGCCTATGCCGTTGTCGGGTGTCAAATCGCTATTTACCCTCATGGGAAGACTGGGGTGGGGTACGCTGCTGGTCTCTTTTGTTGTGGAGCTTGTCAGCAGCAGCAACTCTGTAGGAGTTGCGCTTTCCCAGCCCAGGGTTGCGGGCGTAGTCCGCTACCCTGGGTAGCTGCACAACTATTATAGCTACTCTGAAGGAGTTGCGATTAGCCGAAGGCGTTATGCTCGGTTAATACTAAT
>NZ_NPJK01000020.1:0-67337 GCF_002251285.1 Prevotella sp. P5-64 | reverse complement strand
CCCACCTCTTCCCATTCCGAACAGAGAAGTTAAGCCCACTTGCGCCGATGGTACTGCAATGCAATGCGGGAGAGTAGGTAGCCGCCCTTTTTCACGAAGAGCCTTGGTCACGACAGTGACTGAGGCTCTTTTCGTTGGTACATATATAATAAGGTGGAGAAACGCTGAGTAACCATCGTAACGTAACCATCCGAAACAAGCCGCCTTTTCCATTTCGTCGAGACTGATTACCTTTGTCCTTAAAAAAAGTTATGTTCAATTTGAATGAGGACAAACGTATAGTTATGGCGCAGCATCCTACTGATATGCGCATGGGAGTGAATGGTATGTGTGGACAGATCCGTAAAGTGGGTCAGGAACCGAGTAATGGTGACGTGTATATATTTGTAGGCAAGTCTCGCACGACCATGAAGTTGCTCCATTGGGAACGTGGAGGTTATGTGATGAACTACAAACGTTCTAGCAAGGCCGTTTCCATCCTCGCATATTTCTTCGTCAGGGCAAGGGCTTCAGGTCTATGCGCTGGTATGAACGCAACCATCCGAAACAAGGTAACCATCCGAAATATTGGGGGTAACACGGCAATAAGTCCGCAGGGCGATACCATTTGCTGTAAAATGACGATGCAGGCAGATAACCTCTCTTTCTGCGTAACCATCCGAATAAGCCGCCTTTTCCATTTCGTTTTTACTGTTTACTTTCTGCAATATATGTTCCCATGGGGTGATGCGGTTATGGTTTTCTTTGGGCGCGAATGTCGATGAATTACCCATGAATGGGTCGATATAATTGATAACCGACATTGTGCCATAGCCATTTGTCACGGCCGTGGTACAATGTCGGTACGAGAGTGGCTGGCAGAGCTGTCCTTTCAGCCTTTGTTTGCCACTTCAAGATAGTCCCTCAAGGCTTCTACATATTGTTCGAAAGCCTGTCTTCCTTTTGGGGTAATCCGGCAGATGGTGCAAGGCCTTTTGCCCTTGTAGGTTTTCTCTATCTCAATATAGCCTGCCGTTGAGAGTTTGTCAATCTGTACGCTCAGATTGCCCGCCGTGGCTCCCGTCTGTTCCTTGATGTATGGGAACTCGGCCTCGTCGGCGCTGATGAGCAGCGACATGACAGCCAATCGCAACTCTGCGTGCAACAGCGGGTCTAATGGTTGGAACATGTATCTCCTCCTTATCTCTTATTATGCAAATGAATAATTACGCCAGGAACAATCAGCCCGACCGTTGCCACAACTGCCATCACATAGAGCTGCATGTGGTCTGGGAAATGCAATGCGCCGAAAAAGCCTCCGATGCCAGCAATCAGGCCACAAGCCTGGATGATGCGGTTTCTCAGTATCAGTCCCATGATAGTTGTACCCATTCCGAAGCACAAGGAGATGATACTTGTAAGGCATCCGAAGGCATACACCTTAGGTAAAACCAGTTCTATCGGCAGGACTCCGCTTCCGACCAAGCCGAGAATCATGCCCATGCTACAGCAGAATACACCAAATGTAGCCCATACATATCCGATGGCTTTGCCCACGAATGTTGTTGGGATGGTTTCCCGCTTTTTGTCAATCAACCTATTGCCTGCGTAACCTACCAGCGACATCGCTGCCCATAAGAAATTCCACACAGGCCCACCGTGATTATTCCACAAATAGGCAATGAGCAATGAAAAGGCTACTACACAAGCGCCCCACCAGATTAATGGCAGTGCAGAATTCTTGTTGATTGTGCGCTGGCTGCGTTCTATCGATTCTCGGATGATTTCCAGACTGCGCTCGGCAGTCATGTTTGTTGTTTCTTCCATGATTTCTTGAGTTTTCTTGGATGTTAAACGACTTGTTTTGTTCACTCATGCCCGTCGTTCCTCCTGCAGAAAGGTCTGACAAAGGCATCGCAGTTCCGGATTGCATGGCAAAGATAATAATGTTTATGATATAAACCAAGTTATTGTGCAAACTTCTTTGCGCGGAGATGGTTTTTTTAACATTTCCCATCCGAAATGAGACAATCTGTCACCCAATTCGCGAGATTTTTCGCCATATTTGCAAGACCAGGAGGCCTCCCTGCCGCGAGCGTGTAGCCTTCTTTCTCTTGTTTCCGTCAATCTATAGTTTCGCAGAGGAGGCTTGTGTTCACATTATTTATATATACATACCAACTGCCATCAAAATGGCAGCAATTTCTGATTTCATCCTATCAGTTCTTTGGGGGCTACAGCCATATTGTCCCCTGTTTTGTGTCAACTTCACTGCCGCCACCCCCAAAAACAGCCTGTAGCTGTTGTTGTTATTTATATCTTGCGTACTTTTGCCCCAAAGTTATCAATTGTTACTCTTGTATGTGTCATGTTTGCCGACACTGTGGACAGCTTTAATGTGTGCGAGATGGCCGCTTGTCATGACCTCCACAGAGCCCCTGATACCCCCGATACTCTGGTCGATGGCATTGCCTTTTATGCGACATCGTCCAACAGTTTTGGCATTTATCTATGCTTGGCCAGCCACCCACTCGTATCTGTTTTTTTTACCCTCTACCGAAAAAAATCGTCACTTGTAGCCTGCAAAATATATATTTTTCTTACTTTTGCTTATTGATTATTTCTTAAAACGTACATATATGAAGCATTTATGTAGAGCTTTCCTGTTTCTCTTGTGCCTCGCGCTTGCGGCCGAGGCCGATGGGCAGGGCATCATTAAGCACAATCCGACCATTAATCGTAATGCGAGGACAGGTAAAACCGAAGCCGCCAGGTCCAAGACCAAACCTGCTACGGCGCGGAATAAGCAGACCAGTGCCAAGCCCACTTTCGCCTCCGAATGGAAGAGCCTCTATTATAGTTTTGTCTACGTTCGGGGCGGTACGTTCCAGATGGGAGCCACCCCGCAGATGAAAAATCCCTATCCAGATGAGTTCCCGGTGCATACTGTTACCGTCGATGGCTTTTTTATTTCCAAGTACGAGGTTACCCAGGCCCTGTGGGAGGCTGTGATGGGCTCCAACCCCTCTAAGGTGAAGGGCCGAAATCTTCCTGTGACCAATGTCTCTTGGACGGACTGCCAGACATTCCTTTCACGCCTTACCGCGCTTGCCCAAGCTAAGTCGGGCTACTCTGGGATAAGTTTTTGCTTGCCCACAGAGGCACAATGGGAGTTTGCCGCCCGTGGTGGCAATATGAGCAAGGGCTATCAATATAGCGGTAGTAATACTATAGGGAGAGTGGCTTGGCATTGTTATAATACTTCTACTGTCCAGCCAGTGGGCCGGAAGGCCCCGAACGAACTCGGACTTTATGATATGACAGGCAATGTCAGCGAATGGTGCAGCGACTGGCTCGCCCCTTACTCTGCACAGGCCCAGTCTGACCCCACCGGCCCAGATAGCGGTGAGCTACGCGTGTATCGTGATGGCGGAATAGGCCATACAGTTGAGTCATGCCATATCTCTATTCGTTATGGTCAATCTCCCGACTATAATGACGAGGCTACGGGCCTTCGATTGGTAATGCATGAATAATAGGAACACGCCTATGCCACTGCAACTACAGACACCAGTCGACCTGCCGCGTGCTGACTTTGAGATAGAGCCCTGCTCGCGCATGCTCTTTGTGGGCAGCTGCTTTGCCGACAATATGGGCCGACTCTTTGCCGACGACTGCTTCCGCGTGACGGTCAACCCCTACGGCGTGATGTACAACCCCATCAGCGTGGGCCACACCATCGCCCGACTCTCCGATGAGCTGCCTCCCGACGATAGGGTCGATACCGTCGTGATTACCCTCGGCACTAACCACATCTATATACTCCGCGCCACGGGCGAGGTGGTCGACAATTGTCAGAAGCGGCCGCAGCGGCTCTTTGAGGAGCGCGAGCTGACGGTCGACGATACGGTCGAGAGCCTTGAGCAGACCATCGCCCTGATAGCCCACCGCTGGCCCGAAGCCCGCGTGATACTCACCGTGAGCCCCATCCGCTATCGCAAATACGGACTCCATGGCAGCCAGTTGTCCAAGTCGGTGCTCCTGCTTGCCACTGCCGAGATAGAGCGTCGCCATCCGCATGTCAGCTATTTCCCCTCCTACGAGATTATGAACGACGAGTTGCGCGACTACCGTTTCTATGCCGAAGACATGATACACCCCAGCACCCAGGCCGTGGCCTACATCCACGAGTGCATGGGCCGCGTCTACTTCGGCAGCGCCATGACACGGTTCCTCGCCGAGTGGCAGCCCGTCAAGGCCGCACTCAGCCACCGGCCCTTCGACCCCGAGAGTGCCGAATATAAAGACTTTATGAATAAAACCATGGCGAGAGTCGACGCACTTTCAAAAAAATATAATAACTTTGCATTAAATTTTAAGATAGAGAGAAATGACCTATACTATTGAGAAGGTTACCACACTCATCGGTGCGCGTAGATACGGCAACGGTGAAGCCCGCGTAGGTTTCATCCTTACTGACAGCCGTTCGTTATGTTTCCCAGAGGAAACGCTTTTCTTTGCCCTGAAAACTCAGCGCAATGACGGTACGCGATACATCCCCGACCTGTATCGCCGTGGAGTCAACAACTTTGTGGTCGAGCACGTCCCCACGGACTATGCCACCCTTTATCCCCATGCCAACTTCCTGAAAGTCACCGACTCGTTGGAGGCGTTGCAGCGGCTTGCCGAGCGCCATCGCGATGAGTTCGACATTCCCGTGGTGGGCATCACCGGCAGCAATGGCAAGACCATGGTCAAGGAGTGGCTCTACCAGATCATGTCGCCCGACGTCTGCGTCACCCGCAGTCCTCGCAGCTACAACTCACAGATAGGTGTGCCCCTCTCGGTGTGGTTGCTCAACGAGCATACCCAGCTGGGCATCTTCGAGGCAGGCATCAGCCAGCCCGGAGAGATGCGTGCCCTGCGTGGCATCATCCAGCCCACCATCGCCGTGCTCACCAATCTCGGCGCAGCCCATCAGGAGAACTTCGAGTCCATGCAGGCCAAGTGTAAGGAGAAGATTCAGCTCTTCCACGACGCCCAGACCGTGGTCTACGATGCAGACGACAGTGTGATAGCCACCGAGGTCGAAGCCTCCGGTTATCCCGGCGAGTGCCTCTGCTGGTCTCTTACCGATGCCCATGCCCCCATGTACATCAGCCGTATCGACAAGGGCGACGCCCATACCCTCGTGACCTACAGTTACCAGGGTGGCGCCGAGCAGCACTACCAGCTGCCGTTTATCGACGACGCCTCTATCTCCAACTCCATCATCTGCGCCACCGTAGCCCTCCACCTGGGCGTCTCTGCCGCCGCCCTTGCCCTGCGCATGCAGCAGCTCGAGCCCATAGCCATGCGCCTCGAGGTCAAGGAGGGACAGCACGGCTGTACGCTTATCAATGACTCTTACAACTCCGACGTCAACTCGCTCGACATAGCCCTCGACTTCATGCGCCGTCGCCCCGACCATCAGGGACGCCGCCGCACGCTCATCCTCAGCGACATCGAGCAGAGCGGACTCACCCCGCAGTCGCTCTATGGCGAGGTGGCGCAGCTCTGCCAGCAGCGTGGTGTAGAGCGGTTTATCGGCATCGGCCCCCAGCTCTGTGCCGCTGCCGACGAGATAACCATCGCCGACAAGTCGTTCTTCGAGAGCGTCGACGCCTTCGTCGCCAGCCCCGTCTTCCACACCCTCCGCGACGAGGTCATCCTGCTCAAGGGCGCCCGCAAGTTCGGCTTCGACCGCCTCACCGAGCTCCTCGTGCGCAAGGTCCACGAGACCATCCTCGAGGTCAACCTCTCTGCCGTGGTCGAGAACCTCAACTGGTATCGGTCCTTCATGAAGCCCGAAACCAAGCTCGTCTGCATGATTAAGGCCGACGCCTATGGCGCCGGGTCGGTCGAGATAGCCAAGACCCTGCAAGACCACCGCGTAGACTATCTGGCTGTGGCTGTCGCCGACGAGGGTGTCACCCTGCGCAAGAACGGCATCACCGCCAACATCATGGTGATGAACCCCGAGATGACCGCCTTCAAGACCATGTTCGACTATGACCTCGAGCCCGAGGTCTATTCGTTCCGTCTGCTCGAGGCCCTCATCAAGGCAGCCGAGAAGGAGGGCATCACCGACTATCCCGTACACATCAAGCTCGACACCGGCATGCACCGATTGGGCTTCAATCCCCGCGAGGACATGGACAGGCTCATCGACCGCCTGCAGCATCAGAACGCCGTCATCCCCCGCTCGGTCTTCTCCCACTTTGTGGGTTCCGACAGCGACAGCTTCGACGATTTCAGTGCCTGCCAGTTTGCTCTCTTCGACGAGGGCAGCCGCCGGCTCCAGTCTGCCTTCTCCCACCATATCCTCCGCCACATAGACAACTCTGCCGGCATCGAGCACTTCCCCGAACGCCAGCTCGATATGTGCCGTTTAGGTCTGGGACTCTATGGCATCAACTCGCGCAACAATGCCATCATCAACACCGTGTCTACGCTCAAGACCACCATCCTGCAGTTGCGCCACGTGCCGGCTGGCGATACGGTGGGCTACAGCCGCAAGGGAGTGCTCACCCGCGACAGCGTGATAGCCGCCACCCCCATAGGCTATGCCGACGGTCTCAACCGCCATCTCGGCAACCGCCACTGCTACTGCCTCGTCAACGGCAAGCGCGCCGAGTATGTGGGCAATATCTGTATGGATGTCTGCATGATTGACGTCACCGACATCGACTGTGCCGAGGGCGACAGCGTCGAGATTTTTGGCGAGCATCTGCCCGTCACCGTGCTCAGCGATGCCATCGACACCATCCCCTACGAGATACTCACCGGCATCTCCAACCGTGTGAAGCGCGTCTACTATCAGGATTGACGCCTCCTCACCCGTTACCCTATACATGGCTCCGCCTGCAATGGTCTTCCCCTTGCAGGCGGAGCTTTTTTGCGCCTTGGCAATGGGGTAGGGGCTCTGTGTGAGCCGCTTCGGCAGCGCCGGGAGCCGCTTGGCTGGCTCGTATCGTATGTTACGAGCCTTCGTGCCTATTGATACGTGCCCTCGTGACATTTGATACGAGCCTACGTACCTTCCGTTACGAGCCGGCAGGGGTCATGGCCTCGCCGCTGCCGATGATGGCAAGGGCCGTGGCCCTCGTGCCCACGCCCGTCGATGCGGCTGGGCTATGGCCGAAGCCCTCCACGGCGGGCGCAAAACGGCATGGCTGCAACCCCGGGACGGTGGCATCGGTCGATTTTTGCAAGAAAAAACGCCATAGCCGTCATGGTATCAACTTTTTTGATTACCTTTGCCCCTACAAGTATAATTACCTTAAAACATGAATAATATTCAGACTACCAGAAAGACCAACTTCCGTTGGGTAATTTGCGCGATGCTCTTCTTCGCCACCACTGTCAATTATCTGGACCGCCAGGCCCTCTCGCTCACGTGGAAAGACTTCATCGCTCCCGAGTTTCATTGGACCAATACCGACTATGGCAACATAGCCGCCGCCTTCTCCATCATGTATGCCATCGCCAATTTCTTCTCCGGTCGCATCATCGACTGGCTGGGCACCCGTCGCGGCTACCTCTGGGCTATCGGCGTGTGGTCTGCCGGTGCCTGTCTCCATGCCCTGTGTGGCTGGGCCACCGAGCAGTGGGTAGGTCTCGACGATGCAGCCCAGCTCGTGGGCGCTGCCGGCGACGTGGCAGCCACGGTGTCTATGGTCAGCGTGTGGTTCTTCCTGGCTGCCCGCGTGGTGCTGGCTGCTGGTGAGAGCGGCAACTTCCCCGCCGCCGTCAAGGTCACCGCCGAATATTTCCCCAAGAAAGACCGCGCCTTCGCCACCGCCATCTTCAATGCCGGAGCCACCATCGGCGCCCTCGTTGCGCCCCTGTGCATCCCCACCCTGGCACGCTACTTCAAGGATATGGGCGTGGGCAACGGATGGGAGATGGCCTTTGTGGTCATCGGTATGCTGGGCTTCGTGTGGATGGGCATCTGGATTTTCATCTATCAGCCCATGCAGACCAACAAGCGCGTCAATGCCGCCGAGCGCGAGTACATACTCCAGGACAGCCAGGACGATGCTGCTGCCGACGCCGACAGCGGCCGCAAGCTCTCTATCCTCGAGTGTCTGCGCCTGCGCCAGACCTGGGCCATCCTTATGGGCAAGTTCCTCACCGATGGCGTGTGGTGGTTCTTCCTCTTCTGGACGCCCGCCTATATCAGTGATGTCTATGGCTATACGTCAGACAGCGCCATGGCCCAGATGCTCATGTTCACCCTCTATGCCATCACGATGCTGTCGCTCTACGGCGGCAAGCTGCCCACCATATTCATCAACCGCACCGGAGGCAACGCCTACAACTGCCGCATGAAGGCCATGTTCATCTTTGCCCTCTTCCCCCTGCTGGGACTTGTGGCCCAGACGCTGGGCGCCATCTCGTGCTGGCTCACCATCTGCATCATCGGTATCGTGGGCGCCGCCCACCAGTCATGGTCGGCCAACCTCTTCTCTGTGGGCAGCGACCTCTTCCCCAAGAAGGCTGTGGCCACCATCACCGGTATCAACGGTATGGCTGGCGGACTCAGCTCGTTCCTCATCAACTTTGTCTCTGGCCGTCTGCTCGACCATGTCGAGGCTGCACAGACCGTCTTCTGCGGTTTCCAGGGCAAGGAGGCTGGCTACTTCATCATCTTCTGCTACTGCTCTGTGGCCTACATCGCCGGTTGGCTCGTCATGAAACTGCTTGTGCCCCGCTATATGCCCGTCAAGGCCTGACGGCTTTACACCCCCAAACCATAGAGGCCCAAAGCCCAATCCCTAAAGAGGGCTGAGGCTTTGGGCCTTTTTGGTGGGGCTGACCGCCATTTTTTTGCTACCTATGGCGTCTGTTATCAATAATAATATGTATATTTGCACATCGATGTCATCGGTCCGGGTACCGGTGTCTCTCACCGTAATAACTATCATAGTCAATGAAGAAGCTGTTATCCTTACCCCTTTTGGCGCTTGGCGCAGTGATGAGTTCGTGTAGTTCGGCCAATGGCGATGGCGCCGCGGGCAATGCCGATGTGGGCAGCCTCATGTCGCTCTCGGCACTGATGGCTGTGGGCATTATCCTTGTAGCCTTTGTGGTGGCAGCCGTCTTCTACCGCATGGAGAACGGGCGATGGAGCCGCTTCTGGCGCTTTGTAGAACGCCATCTCACCCTGCTTTTCCTCCTTACGTGGGTTTTCGGTTTCTGTATCTATACCGTCGGCATGTTTATCGTCACCGACGATGCCGCCGGTTTCACTGTCGACTCCTTCCTGCGTCTGCTGCGACAGACGCCCATGGGCGTTGTCCACGCGTTCGGCATGTTTGTAATGGACAGCGACATCAGTGCCGTGCACGAGGAGTTCCACTCCAATCTGCTCTTCATGACGCTCTTCTCGCTCGCCCACTTCATGGCGGCAGCCGTCAGCATGCTCTTTGTCATCAAGCACTTCGGCTATAACCTCATGGCGCGTGTGCAGCTCTGGGCCACAGGTTGTAGCGGTGCCATGCGCGAGCGCCTGTTCATCTTCTGGGGTATCAACGAGCACTCCTATCTGCTCGCCGCCGACATACGCCGCACCCTCAAGGCCGGCACCTACCGTCTGGTCTTTGTCAAGACTGCCGACGACGGCGACGAGACCAGTGCCCCCACCGGCCTCGACCGCCTCTTCGACTTTCTGTCGCTCAAGAACCGCGAGCTCGACCATCTCAAGGAACTCAACTGCCTTACCGCCACCGCCTTTGCCCGTCTGAGCCGCTGCGAGCTCACCGCTGCCGAGCGCAAGGACGGCACACAGGTGCTTGCCGGCAAACTGGCGCTGGGCCAGGTGGCACGCCTCATCGGCAAGACCCGTGGCGAGCTCCACTTCTTCATGCTCGGCGACGACCAGGAGAGCAACCTCCGCGCTACCGCCAACATCTGTGCCGACAGCGACATACGCCGCTTTGCCGAAGCCGAGGGCCACAAGGTCACCATCTACAGCCACGCCCGTTACGACAGTGCCAGCCGCGTGGTCGAAGATGCCTATTCGTCCAGCAACCTCGACGTCAAGATAGTCGACTCGTCGCATGCCAGCATCGACCAGCTCAAGAGCACGCCCGACTATCACCCCATACGCTTTGTCGAGCTCGACACCACCCGTAATGTGGGCACCGTCAGCTCGCCTTTCACCTCGCTGGTCGTAGGCTTTGGCGAGAGCGGTCAGGATGCCGTGCGCTATCTCCATGAGTTTGGCGCCTTTGTCTCCAGCCTCTCTTCGGTCGATGACGACCAGCCCGGCAGCGACAACACCAACCGCCAGGTCATGCGGTCGGAGTATCATTGCCATGTCGTCGATGCCGGCATGGACCAGCTCAAGGGCCGTTTCCTCTCCTCGGCTCCCGCTCTCGACGGCGAGGGCAGCCGCGACCTCTACTCTTTCCACGACTGCGACATCTCTTCGCCCGACTTCTACAGTCTGCTCGACGAGGTGGCTGCTACGGTCAACTATGTCGTGGTGGCTCTCGGCGACAGCGAGCAGTCTATCTCTGCCGCTGTCAACATCTTCAACTACGTGCGCCGCAACCGCGTCGACATCTCCCGCTTCAAGATATTCGTGCGCTCTTATTCCAGCTACTATGAGCAGCACATGCGCGACATCGCCGATCACTACAACCAGGTGGGCACCCCAGCCTTTGCCGAGCATATCGTCATCTTCGGCTCGGCTGCCAGCATCTATACCTTCGGCAATATCGTGGAGAGCCGTTTCGAGGCCGAGGGCCGTCTCTACAACCGCGCCTACTGCACCGTCAACAACCGGCTCGGCACCAAGGACGAGTGGGCGCTCCGCCGCGAGATACTGCTCGGGCGCCACACCCTCGAAGCCTATGGCGAGCTGAGGCGTAAGGAGATGCAGGATGTCGAAAACGCCTATCACGCCTTCACCAAGCTCTATATCATCGAGCGTGTCTGCGCCGACAACAGCGCTCTCTCGCCGTGGTTTGCCGATGGGCGTGTGCCTAAGTTCGGCCGCATTTCTGCCCATGAGCATCTGCTCGAGGGCATAGTCGAGGCGCAGGGCGATTACTCAGCCCCCGACAGCTGCTGCCATCCCTCCGACAGCGGCGGCCATCCCTCCGCCGCAATCGGCTATAACGCTGCCGACCAGCTGCTGTTCCGCAATCTTGCCCGTCTTGAGCATCTGCGCTGGAATGGTTCCCACGAGGCGCTGGGATACCGATACTACGGTGACCATCCCACGCTCTCGCAGCAGTTGCCCTTCGGCGCTTGGCACAGTTGCAATGAGCGTTACCGGCTGCACAACTGCCTCATGCCCTGGGAGGCTCTCGACGCCGAGAGTCTGCTCGCGGGATGGGACGACGCTACCAAGCCCGACGGCCGCGCTTATCCCGACTACAAACTCTACGATTTCGTCGTAGTCACCACTACCATTAACAATTATTTCCACAGTCATGGCCAAAACCAAGTATGAACCCCATCCCGTAGACACGTCGGACATCAGTCTGCCCGCCGAACTCACTCCGCTCATCGACGACATGTGTCGCAACGTGCATGAAGTGTGGGCTGCCACCCGTATCGCCCAAGGCTGGACCTATGGCGCCCGCCGCGACGATGCCGCCAAGCACCATCCCTGCCTTGTCCCCTACGACGACCTGACCGACGAGGAGCGCGAGTTCGACCGTAATACGTCGCTCGAAACCATCAAGCTCATCCTCAAGCTCGGCTTCAAAATCAACAAGGGCTGACCAGGCTCTGCTGGAGGATGTATAGAAACCAGAAATCCCCACTCTCATGGTTGTCATGAGGGTGGGGATTATGCTATCCTGTAGTGCTAAAGTTACTGCAGAGCCTTGTCGTATGGCGGTATGCCTGCTGTGTCAGCCACCTCTTGGCCGCCGTTGACGCGGCTTGTGGGGTTGTGGCTCTTGTCATACCAGTAGCCGTCGTGGGGGACTCCCTGGCTGAAGGTGCCACGATAGACGGCGCCCGTTTCGCCTATGGTGTAAGTACCGCGATAATAGTTGCCCTTGCTGAAGGAACCTACATACGTGTCGTTGTTGCTGAATACCATCTTGGCATCATCGGAAACGTCGTCGGGGAGGCCATCTTTGAACTGGCCGGTATATTCAGACGAGGGAATGTCTGTGGTGCCCATATAGGTGGCATGGCCAGAACCTTGTGGGATGACCGACAGCGTGTCGCCTTGGTCATTGATGGTTATCGATGCCTCTCCTGTATAGGTGAAGGTTCTCAGGTTCTCAGGGCCGTTGTCTATCCTGATGGTCGCGTCGGTCACCATGCCCCCGGGTGCTCCGGCAGTCGTGCCGCCGTTACCCTTGGACAGCATCCAGTAACCCAACAGCAGGACAGCCACGCCTACCGCTATCATGATGACCTTTCGGCGGAAGCTGCTATTGTCGGTGTCGTTGTAGTCAGTCGGCTCGGGGGCTGGCGTTGGCGTCTCGGGCTCGCCCTTCTTACGCCGCAACCTGGTGCTGGGCTCCGGTGCGGGCTCGGGAGCTGGTGTGGGCTCGGGCGTAGGAGCCGGAGCGGGTTTGGGCGTGGGCTTCGGCTTGGCCTGGGGATTCTGCGTGATGGTCTCGGCGAGATACTGGCGCACGTCGGCCACACTCTGCGGACGCATCTTGCGGTTGGGCTTCATCAGCCATACGATGAGGTCTCTCAGTTTGGTACTCACCGTGGCGGGGAGATACTGGATGATGGCCTCGTTGACATCGTCGTCGATGTCGGAGGGCGACGGCGGAGTCTGCTCGGTAAGCAGATTGAACAGCGTGGCGCCCAGCGCGTAGAGGTCGGTCCATGGGCCAAACTTCTCGATGTTCTGCTCCATCTGTTCAGACGGTGCATAGCCCGGCGTGTATGCCATCGCCGACGATGTAGCCAGCGACTGGCCGTCGGAGTTGCGCAACTGCTTGCTCGCACCGAAGTCTATGAGTTGTATGTTGCCCTTGCGGTCTATCATGATGTTGCCCGGCTTCATGTCGAGATGCCAGATGCCGTCGTTGTGTACCGTCTCGAGCGCGTCGAGTATTTGGGGGAGGGTCAGCATGATGTCGGCGGGCGACATGGGGTGCCCCATCCGCTTGATGCGGGCTCCGAGGCTTTCGCCTTCGATAAAGTCCATGACATAGTAGGATGTGCCGTTCTCGTCGAAGAGGTCGTGTACCTTCACGATGTGTGCATTGCTCAGTCGGCGCAACCGTCGTGCCTCCTTGCGGAACTTCTCCCGCTGAGCCTCAAAGGTGCGTTGGTTTTCTGTCAGGGTGATAGCCACCTCGTTGGTGGCCTCGTTGCGTCCGCAGACGCCCTTGATATACAGCTCCTTGATAGCCACCTTCTCGTCAAAGGCAAGGTCGGTGGCTACATAGGTGTTGCCAAATCCGCCCGACGACAGATACTGCTCGATGCGGTACTTGCCGTTGGAGAGCAAGGTACCGATGGCGAGCAGCCCTTCGCGTTCGTTGTTGTTAACTGCCATTTGTAGTTTTGTTATTGGTTATTTCCTTGATTTCTTTTCCTTCCATGCGCCGCCAGTGGGTGTCGCCCCTGCCGCCGCATGGCGCTCTGCACCAGCGTCACTTGTGCTTGATGGTGCGCAGGGGTGCGTTGTTGTCGTGCTGCTCGGTCTGGGCTGGTTGCTTATCGCCCTTGGCGTCGCCGCCTTGGGTCTTGATGACAAACAGCGCCAGAGCTGCGATGATGGCGAGCAACAGCAGCCACACCCAGGTCTGCCCCTTCTTCTTGCCCTTAGGCTTGACCGCCTCTACCTTGACCTCGGGCTGCGCGGTCACGCTTCCGCCCTCGATGCTGAAGGCATAGGCGGTGTTGTTGTCGTGCGTCTGCCGCAGCCGGCAGGCTTCTGCCACCGAGCGTATGCGGTTGTCGAGCGTGTCGTGGTCGAGCATGAGGCGGCAGAGGTCATCGTCGGTGAGCTGTTCGACCACGCCGTCGCTGCAGAGCACAAACACGTCGTCGGGGCGTATGTCGGTGATGACGTTGAAGGAAGCCCGGTCGCGCCGCTCCTGATGGGGCTGCACGGCACGCGTGATGACATTCTTCTGCGGGAAGTCGCGCGCCTCTTCCTCGGTGAGTTCGCCGGCGGCGATGAGGTCGAACACCAGCGAGTGGTCGCGGGTACGGAAGACAACGCCTGCTCCCGGACGCAGCTGATAGACCCGGCTGTCGCCGATGTGAGCCACCAGCACGCCGTCGCTGCAGCAGGCTGCAAAGGTGAGGGTGGTGCCCATGGTGCGGCCCGTGGATGGGGGAGTGTCTATCGCGTCGAGCTCGTTGTAGGCTGCTTCGAGCGCTGTCTCAAACACGGTGCGCATCTCGGCGGTGGTGCAGAGCGGCAAGACTGCCGTCTTCTCGCCCACCGTCTTGGCTACGCAGGCGCTTGCCACCTCGCCGTGCTCGTGGCCGCCCATGCCGTCGCAAACCAAGAACACGCGCTGGTTGGCGGTGGCTTCACCTATGGCCGGGAAGATGGAGTCTTCCTGGTTGGCCTTCTGTCCTATTTCACTGTAGCATGCTATCTCGCCCAGGCGGATAGATGCGGTAGGGTTGGTCTGCTTGTCCATAAGCGTAGTGGGTTTATTCAAACTGGTTGGCGAGGAACATCCTCCTGTCGCCGAGCATCATACAGTCGTTGACATTGAGGTAGACGATGTCGTCTTCGATGAGCTCCACGCCCTGCAGCGAGGTGGGGTTGGTGCCGTGCTCCTCGAAAGTGCAGCGTATGCCCGTGGGCTGGCAGGTGAGCTCGATGACGGCGTGGCGCCGGCTCATGTAGTTGCTGGGGTCGGGTATCTGTATCTCGGCGGTATTGTTGCTGGTCTGGCGTCCCACCCACTGCCTGCCGAAGTGCAACTGGTAGCGCTTGTCGTCGACCTGGAGAGAGAGACAGGGCAGAAAGTCGCCTATCTTCATCTTCTTGTGGCAGTGGGGACACTCTGCGTTCTTCGCCTCCAGACCGGCAGCGGCAACCACATTGATTACGCCCTTGCAGTGTGGGCATTTGAGTGCTATATTCATTGTCTCTGCTTATTATACGTCGTACATGGTGATGTCGGCATTGTTGGAGTAGTCGGGCAGGTCGTCTCCGCCCATGGGGTCGCTTACCTCAGTCACTCCGGGCTGCATCACGTCGTCGGCGGTAGGCATGGCGATGTGGTGTTCGCTCACGTCTGCCATTTCGTCATTCTCTATCTCGCCGTTGCCGTTGACATCAGTAACCATCACGTTGACCTCGCCGTTCTGGTCGCTGTCTACGAAGATGACGTTCTGGTCGTTGATGGTTACGGCAGCCACGTCTACGGTCTGGCCGTTGAGGTCGACATCGTTTTCTACCGAGATGACGCGCACTTCGGGCTCGTTCTCGGCGGCGCTTACCTGTACCTCGGGCTGGTGCACCTCTACGGAGTTGCCGTTGA
Organism: Prevotella sp. P5-64; assembly: GCF_002251285.1. Classification (NCBI taxonomy): domain Bacteria; kingdom Pseudomonadati; phylum Bacteroidota; class Bacteroidia; order Bacteroidales; family Prevotellaceae; genus Prevotella; species Prevotella sp. P5-64. The sequence continues at coordinate 51,870 of NZ_NPJK01000020.1, read as the reverse complement.
TGTAGAGGTTGGCTTCGCTCACGTTGCCTATCTCTCCCTCTTCCACCTCGCCGTTGCCATTGATGTCGATGGCTGCTGTCTGTATGTGTCCGTTCTCGTCGGCGAGCAGCACGGCGTTGTTGCCGTTGACTGTGGCGTGTGCCAACATATACTGGTTTCCGTCTTCGTCCTGACCGGTCTCTACCGAGTGGATGATGATGCTCTCGTCGTTGTCGGCGGCGGGAGTGGGCTTCGGCTCATGATGCTCGGGTTCTTCCACCTTTACAGGCTCTACGTGCTCCTTTCCCTCGTGCTGCTCTTCCTCCACTGGCTTGGGCTCTGGCTTGGGTTCGGGCTTGGCTTCAGGCTGAGGCTGGGTCTGCTGGGGGGCGGGCTGAGCCTCGGGCTCTTCGGTGGTGGCAGCCTGCACGGCGTTGGCACCGCCTACACCCAGCGCTGCACCCAATATGGCTGCGGCTGCTGCCTTGGCAGTAGTCTTGTCGTTATTACGCTTCTCTTCCTTGGCATTGTTGCCAGTCTTCTGCTTGTTGCGGATGGTGTCATTGTTGTCAAACATAGTGGTAATGTTTTATAGGGTTATTATTGATTTCTGCTGCAAAGATAAGGAGATAATCCATGGCCTCCAAACGATTTCCCCCTTAGTGGATGAAATGCCCATCTGGCGTGACGAAATGGCAGAAAGCGGCAGAATTGTGTCCCGATGCGGCTGTGGGGATTAGCCCGGGAAGCGCCGAGAGGGCTGTGGTCGAGCTGGAGGACTGCCCGGCTGCTGGCGCGATGCACGGAGGGACGGCCTATTTGCGCTTGGGATTCCAGTTGAGTATGTGCATCGTGTCGCTGAACTTGCCCCACATCACGGGGTGCTGCTTGTCGTGCGTGGCTTGGGCCACCTTCTGCGCGACATAGGTGAATATCTCCTTGGCTTCGACGATGCGGTTGCGGTCGGTGTCGGCGGCGCCCTTCATGCCCTTCTCCAGATACTGGGTGAAGTATCCGTTGGGGCCGTAGGGGTTCTCTCGCGATGTCTCGCTGCTGCGCGACGAGAGGAAGAGCATCACGCCCTGGCTGTTGCCGAAGGTTTGGCTGGCGCTCGAGGTCTTGCCGCCACCGCGCAGACCGCCCGAGAAGCAGGCGTCGATGAAGAGCTGCTTGTTGTTGGCGTCACACTGGCGCAGCACGGCCTTGATTTCACCATAGCTGATGAGTGTCTGCTCGTTGTGGGTGTCGTAGGCGCAGAGTCCGCCCTTGCTGCCATGACCGCTGAAGAAGAAGACCACGATATCGTCCTTGCCCGCCTTGCCGAATACCTCTTTCAGCGTGGCGAGTACCCGGTCGTGGGTGGCGTCGCTGCCGGTGAGCGTGGTGACATGGCGCGTGTGGGTCTTGTAGAGCTTTGCCATCGTGGCGGCATCGTTCTCGGTCTTGCGGAGGGGCTTGATATGCTTGTATTTGGCTATGCCTACCGACACCACGTAGATGTCGCGGGCGTAGGTGGCGGTGCTGATGGCAAGGGCCATCACGAGGAGCAGCAGGTGTATCTTCTTCATAGGCTTGAGGATGGAGGTTGGCGTGAGGGAGCGTATCATTCTGACATGGCCAGACGGAAACCGAAGTGGGTATGGGAGTAGGTAGATGACTGGCCGAAGCGGTAACTGCATCGGCAGTCTTTTTCGTGTGTGACATAGCTGCCGCCGCGCAGTGGGTGGTCGCCTTTGGGAGATTCCTGTACAGGGTTGTTTTGCGGGGCGGCAGAGTAGGGCTGATAGCCGTCGCCGCAGAACTCAAAGACATTGCCCGACATGTCGTAGAGGCCCAGTTCGTTGGGGCGCTTGGTGCCTACGGGCTTGTGGCGGTCGTGGGGGTTGTCGCTATACCATGCCACGTCGTCTATCTGGTTGCTGCCGCTGTAGCGGTAGCCGCCGCTCTTGCGTCCGCCACGGGCTGCATACTCCCATTCGGCCTCGGTGGGCAGCCGGTAGTGCTTGCCGGTGAGGGCGTTGAGCTTCTGGATAAACGCCTGGATGTCGTTCCACGTGATATTTTCGACGGGGTGGTTGCCGCCGAGCTTCTGCTCCGACGGGTTGTGCCCCATCACCTTCTGCCAGAGCGCCTGGGTGGTCTCGTAGCGGCAGATGTAGAAGCTGCGCACGGTCACCTGATGGGCGGGCTTGGCATTCTCGGCATTCCAGTAGTCTTCGGCGGCAGCGGCACCCATGGTGAAGGTGCCGCCTTCGACATAGACCATGTCGGCAGCCAGTTTCTTCAGCGGGTTGGCCACCGCTGCAGGTCTCTTCGCCTGCGCACGGGGCTGCGGCTTGGTGGTGGGCTTGGTGGTAGTGGATGTCTTGGGGCGTATGATGCCCTGCGCTCCGGCTTCGGTGGCCAGGGCTGTGAGCATAATGGCGATGAGTAGAGATGTGATGCGCATGGTGGTAAGGGTTTGGGTGATGCCCGGGCGGGCGATGTTACTTGAGGGGCACGCCACAACCGGGACAGTAGCGGTTGGCCTTGAGCACCTCATAGGGGGTAAGTCCCAGAAACTTGTGGCAGTGGGGGCATACGTAGGTGGTCTGCATAGAGGCGTTGAGTGCCGATATGGCGAGAGTCTTCTTTTCGAGCACTTTCTCGCCTGCCACGACGGCTATCGCAATGACCACCGCCAGCACGATGATGGATATCATCCAGTCCTGGCCCACGGTCTGCGCGAGCAGCATGGTGATGATGGGAGTGAGCATACGTATGGAGTTGACCATCGTGGAATATCGGTCCCACTTCTTCTTTTCGTTCTCGTAGTTGGCCCATATCTGTCCGAGGTCAATGGTGGACAGGTCGGTGAGCAACTGTCTTACCGAGGTCTTGTGCTGACCCAGGAAGAAGGGCGTGTCGGTCTTGACGGTCTTGCGCTTGATGCGCATGCCGAAGACGAAAGTGCCTCGGGTAGAGTCGAGGTCTTCTATCTGGTAGGTGTCGGTACCCGTGCGGGTCAGTTTGGCGTGCTGCGGGTCCACGCTGGTGTCGGCGATGTGCATGGGCTGCTGGCCCATGCGGCCTATGGTGATGGTTTGTCCTATTTCCATATCTTTTGCTGTTCGTAGAGTTTCTTGATTTCCTTGAGGGCCTCCTTGGAGATGGGCAGGGCGAAGTGGTCGGGGTGGTCGAAGTCAGAGAGGATGAGTCGCTGGGTGCTGAGGTTGACCTGGACTATCATCTCGGTGTTGACGATGTACCGCTTGCCGATGCGGATGAATACCGGCTGGTCGGGTTCGGGCTTGACGCGTATCAGCTGTTCGACCTCACCGAGGCTCACGGGCAGCATGATTTTCTGCTTGTTAGGGAACACGCCATAGCAGTAATTGCCGAAGGCTTCGTAGAACATGGCACGGGTGAGGGGGACCCGAAGCAGTTCGTTGCGGCGGTTGAAGACTATCTGTTTCATCTTTCCTTGGAGTTAATCAGTCATGCCGTAACACTCTGGCTGTACGCAGGAGTGGTAGCAATAGCAAAGGTAAACATAATTATCGAAATTAACTTTACAATTTGCCCATTTTTTTTACCTTATTATAATATATGGGGCAAAAATGACGCTCTCTGCCACCATCGTCTGCCCGTAACCGAAGGACGGAGCGCCGCCCTGTCGTTGTCAAGGTAACCTCGGCTGCCACCAAGGTAACCTCGGCTGTCACCAAGGTGACCTCTGCAGCCACCAGGGTGACCTCTGCTGCCACCAGAGTAAATTCGGCTGCTGCCAAGCCTCCTCTGCCAGGCAAGGCGCATGCCGACAACAGCCCTGTGACCACGGCGCCGCCCCCGCCGATGCAGCGAAAGCGGGCATAGACTAACGGAAAGTTGGTTTCAAACCATGAAATGACCATTGCAAGGCTGGAAAGGAGTAAATCACGCCACGCATCCTCCATTTCGTGACTTGAAATGAGGATAAAGGCGGCCTCGGGCGGGTTGGCGGTCATGGTGCATGGGCGTGGAGGCTATTCCGTCGCGATGTGGCGGCCTCGCTCTGCCACAAACCGCTTGAGCAGAAACGTGAGGAAATAGGGGAAGGTGTAGAACCTTCCATTGAATCCTATGTTCTTATACCCCAACTTGATGCCGTACCTTACGTCGGGGTACTTGTCGGTCTTGAGCAGATTGTTGAGCGAGGCGGTCGCGTTGTCGTTGGCTTTCACCTCGACCGGAATCAACGAGTCGGCGTCTCTGATAAAGAAGTCCATCTCCAGGGCGGGCCTGTCGTTGCTGTAGTAATAGAGACGGTAGCCTTGCTTTACGAGCATGTCTCCCACGGCGTTCTCATAGATAGCCCCCTTGTAGGTGCCGAGGTTCTTGTTGGCTCTCAAGTCCTCCTGTGCCTCTTCGTCGAGCGACGCGATAAGCAGCCCGGTGTCCTTGTAGTATATCTTGTAGAGTTTGGGGTCATAGTTGCCCTTCAGCGGCAGTTCCGGCTGGTTCAGACAGTAACAGATGTTGATGACACCCGCATCAGCAAGCCATTCTGCGCATCCCATATAGTCTCTGTTGCGTGCATTGCGTGCAATCTTGGTTATCTGGAAACGCTTGTTCTCCTTGGCCAGGAATGTGGAGATATGGTTGTAGACGGCCTTGACCTTTGCCTTGTCCAGCCCGTCGACATACTTGGTGATATCTTCCTCATAGTCTTTCAGCAACTGCCTCTGTATGCCCAGAGTGCCACTGAAATTCTTGTTCTGGATGTAGGTGTTGACCACCTCGGGCATGCCGCCTATCGTGACATAGTCGCGGAAAAGACCGAAGAGGATATCCATCTGCAGATTGCTGATGGGCTTGACCTCAAGCATGTGCCGGTACAGGTCGTCTACGAATTCCTCGGTATAGCCCTTGGCCCACAGAAATTCCTCGAAATCCATGGAGTGCATCTCGTAATCTTCCTTGTAGCCCACGCTGTTGGACTCTATCTCACGATAGTTGATACCCATCAGCGAGCCAGAGCAGATGACGTCGAAGCGGCCGTCGAGCTTGAAGAACTTCAACGCGGTGGCACTGTTGGGGCATGCCTGCAGTTCGTCAAAGAAGAACAGGGTAGCGCCGGGGATGAACCTCAGCTCGGGATTGAGCAGAGAGATGTTCTTGAGGATGGTGTCTACCTCGAAGCCATCGTCAAAGATGGCCTTGTACCTCGTTTGCTCTACAAAGTTGATTTCAATGACGCTCTGGTAGTTCTGCGAGGCAAACCATTCGATGGAACGGGTCTTGCCAATCTGCCGGGCGCCTTTGATGATAAGCGGTTTTCTGTCTGGGTTGTTCTTCCAGGCCGTCAAGTAGCTGTCCACCTTTCTTCTGAGTAGTCTTTCCATATCGCGAAACATTAATTACATGTGCAAAGATAGTGATTTTCACGTTATCCGCATCATAAATGGCACTGTTTTTCACATAATCCGCCCCGAAAATAGCTATATTTTCACACAATCTCATCAGATTTGGCGCAATTTTTCACATAATCCGCACCGAAATAGGCTCGATTTTCACATTTTCCCATATTTCGCGGCGGGTGGTGGTCATACATACCGCTGCGATATGGCCCTTGGGCGGCATGGCCATAGTCCGCGCCGCCACCGTAGGCCCACCACTCAGCAGGGTGGATAGGCAGCCTCGGTAGATGATGTCATTCGCAGCAAGAGGAAATGGGGCGGGAGGAAGTTTTGTGGCGTGCGCGCGAAAAGAAATGGGAGGAAGCGTGGGTTTCTTCGTATTTTTATATAACTTTGCCTGCATGAAATATGTTGAGGCTATACTTCCGCTGCCGTTAGACGGCCTTTTCACTTACAGCGTGCCCGCTGCTCTGGAGTCAAGGGTAGTGCCAGGCGTACGTATACTGGTGCCGCTCGGACGGAGCAAGACCTACACGGCGGTGGCGCTCAACACGCATGACATCCAACCCGACTTTGAGGTAAAGGACATCGTCGACGTGCTCGACGACCATCCCATGCTGCTGCCCCATCAGCTCTCGCTGTGGCAGTGGATATCCTACTACTATCTGGCGCCTATCGGTGATGTATATACCGCCGCGATGCCGTCGGGGCTGAAGGCCGAGGACGGGTTCAGACCCAAGACAGAGGACTATATAGCCCTCAGCCCTCAGTTGCACGACCAGCGCGCGCTGCACGTGGCTATGGAGTCGCTCGCAAGGGCCCGCAAGCAGCAGCAGGTGTTTGCCACCTATCTGCAGATGAGCCACTGGGACATGAGGGCCGATGGCGAGAAGGTAGAGGTGCGCGAGATTACCCGCGAAGAGCTGCGCAACGAGTCCAACGCTACCGAAGCCATCATCAAGGCACTCGTAGACCGCCACCTATTATATATATATAAGGTGGAAGTGGGCAGGCTCAACGACGGAGTGGGTGAGCCCCTGGCCCAGCCCAAGACACTGAGCCCCGCGCAAGCCCATGCCTATGACGCCGTGGTGGCGAGCATGAAGGAGCGCGAGGTGACGCTGCTGCACGGAGTGACCTCGAGCGGCAAGACCGAAGTGTACATCCATCTGATAGCCCGCGCGCTGGAAGAGAAGAAGCAGGTGCTCTACCTGGTGCCTGAGATAGCGCTCACGGTGCAGATGATGGAGCGTCTGCGCCGCGTCTTCGGTTCGCGGTTGGGCATCTACCACTCCAAGTACAGCGACGCCGAGCGCGTGGAGATATGGCGCAAGCAGCTCTCCGACCATCCCTACGATGTAATCCTCGGCGCGCGCAGTGCCGTCTTCCTGCCCTTCACCCGGCTGGGCATGGTCATCATCGACGAGGAACACGAGACCAGCTTCAAGCAGCAGGACCCGTCGCCGCGATACCATGCGCGGTCGGTGGCGATTATGCTCGCCCGTGCCACCGGAGCCCGTGTGGTGCTGGGCACCGCCACGCCGTCGGCAGAGTCGTATCACAACGCGCAGAGCGGCAAGTATGGACTGGTAACCCTCACCACCCGCTATCAGGACATCCAGCTCCCCGAGATACGGGTGGTCGATATCAAGGACCTGCGTCGTCGCAAGATGATGAACGGTCTCTTCTCGCCCGACCTGCTGGCTGCCGTGCGCGACCAGCTCAGCCGCGGCAAGCAGGCCATACTCTTCCACAACCGTCGCGGCTTTGCGCCGATGATAGAGTGTCACGACTGCGGATGGGTGCCGCGCTGCGAGAACTGCGACGTGTCGCTCACGCTCCACAAGGTGACCAACAGGCTCACCTGCCACTACTGCGGCTACACCTATACCGTGCCCACAGAGTGCCCCAACTGTGGTGGGCGCGACCTGAGAGGGCAAGGCTATGGCACAGAGAAGATAGAGGACGCCGTGCGCACCGAGTTTCCCGATGCCAGGGTGGCTCGCATGGACCTTGACACCACCCGCACGCGCAACGCCTATGAGCGCCTTATCGCCGACTTCTCTCAGGGCAAGACCAATGTGCTCATCGGTACGCAGATGGTGACCAAGGGACTCGACTTCGACAATGTGGGCGTGGTGGGCATACTCGATGCCGACTCGATGCTCAACTATCCCGACTTCCGAGCCTACGAACACGCCTTCATGATGATGGGCCAGGTGAGCGGAAGGGCTGGCCGCAAGGGCGAACGCGGTCTGGTGATACTCCAGACCAAAGCTCCCGAGCTGCCGGTGATACACCAGATAGTGGGACATGACTTCAAGGGCTTCTTCGGCGACCTGATGGACGAGCGGCGACTGTTCCGCTATCCGCCGTTTGCCCGTCTGATATACGTTTACATCAAGCACAGGCAGGAGCATGTGGCAGAGAGTGCTGCCCTGCTCATGGCGGGATGGCTCAGGCAAGGCTTGGGCGAGCGGGTGCTGGGCCCCGACAAACCGTCGATAGCCCGCGTCAAGACGATGAGCATCCGCAAGATTGTGCTCAAGCTCGAGAACAGTCTCGACGGGCGTCAGGTGAGACAATACCTGCGTCAGGTGCAGCAAAAAATAATGCAGGACAAGCAATATGCTACCCTGCAGATATACTATGATGTGGACCCGCTATGACAGCAAGCCCACATCACACACAGATTATTGATATATTTACTTATAATTAAGGTCTCTCTTAGAGAGTGAGGTCTACACCGAGACCGAAGACACGGTTGGTACGTGTGAACGAGTTGGTAACGGTGGCCTGACCGACGGCCTCTTTCTTGTCGTAGTCGCTGTAGATGGTCTGGAAGTAAGCGGCATTGATCTTTACCTTCTCGTTTACCTGGACACCGACTCCGAAGCCGATAGAGTAGGAGTTGACATTGAAACTGATGTCATTCATACCCGCATCCTTGAATCCGTACTGGGTCTTCTGCGCTCCGGCGCTTACCTGCCAGCACTTGTTGATGTCGTATTCGGCACCGACGAGATACTCATTGGTGTCGCTCAGCATATCCTTGGTGTACTGCTTGGTGTCGACATCGAAGTAGTGGTGCCAACCGGCCGAAATGCGGAGCGAGGGCAGCAGCGAGTACTGTGCGCCTACGGTGAGCAAGCCGGGAGTGTCTTCTGCCACCTCGTTACCGTCCTTGAATTTGCTGAGCATGGGGATGCCCTCGGCGCTGAGGCTGTTGGCCGACTTGTTCTTCAGACGCATACGGGTCTTGAACTCATACTTGGCAGCAAGGTTCAGGCGTCCTGTCTTGTAGTCGATACCGATGATGGGAGCCACGCCCCATCCAGTCTGGTCGCAGTTGAGCTCGATGTCCTGGGTAGACTGGCTCAGCATGTTGGCTTTGGCTGCTGCTGCTTCCAGAGCCTGTGCTGCCTGCATGTTGCCAGCCTGCTCCATAGCACCGGCATATCGGTTGAGTTGGTCTCCCAACTCGCTGAAGTGGGCGGCGGCACCTACCATAGATGACTGGCCGTTGTCGAGATGCTCGATGGAGATGTTCTTGACATAACCATAGTAGTTGGCCGAACCGTAGAGCATCTTCAGACCGCCATAGACAGAGAGGTGGTCGTTGATGCGGTAAGCGGTACCGAAGGTGAAACCATAATAATACTGGCGGCCACGCATAAATGAGTCGTAGCTATACTTACTGCCCATACCGTGACCTGCCATGCCGGGGATGCCCAGCTGGCCGAGTTTCTGGTAAAGTTCGTTTATATTACCGGCTTTAGTTGTAACGCCGGCAACTACCTGCTCGAAAGAGCCGAGGCCGTTGGGGAATTCACATTTGCCACCGCCGCCGGTAAGGGCAAATCCGAACTGGAAGCTCCAGTTGCCCTTGTTGTAGGCAGCTTGCAGGGTGGGGAGAACGGGCGCGTCGGCCTTGCCCTCAAACTCGTGTACGCTGCCACTCATGTTCACGTTGTTGGGGAAGAGTGGGAAGCCCGTCTTGATAGTACGGGTCTGGTGTACATTCTGCAATCCTATAGACAGGTGCATGCCCTCGCCCAGGAAGACTACACCGGCGGGGTTGCTGTAGACGCCATCGATGGCAATGGCAGCATCGCGCGCGGGATTGCGGAGGAAATTAATGTTCTGGTTGGTGTTGGTGAGTAATCCACCGGCCTGTGCGGTGGTCGAAAAAATAACGATTGCTAACGCTGTGCAAATCAGTTTTGTCTTATTCATCTTAAAAAAACTAAAAATATTGGATGCAAAGGTATTAATATTGTTCTATATATCCACTACGTTCATCGTTATTTTATCTCTTGTTAACATTTAGAAGCCCAAAAACCGCACAAATCGGGCTTTTTGTGCGGTTTTTGGGCCTTAAGTTGGACTCTGTGGGCGCCCAGATTGGTCTCGAGGGTACCCAGGTTGTTCTCGGTTTCCTATTTCTTCAGTTCCGGATATTGTATACGTGTATGGTAAATGGCCTTGAGGCGCTCGATGAGCACCAGTTTGGCCTGGGCGATGTCGCGGAAGGTGATGGGGCACTCCTTGAAGAAGCCGTCGGCCACCTGCTGGTCGATGAGGCGGTTGACGAGGTCGCAGATGCTGTCTTCGGTATATTCGGGCAGCGAGCGAGAAGCCGCCTCGACGGTATCGGCCATCATGAGGATGGCCTGTTCGCGGGTGAAAGGATTGGGGCCGGGATAGGCAAATTCCTGGATGTCGACATCCTCGTCGGGATGCTCATTCTTATATTTAATATAGAAGTACTTGGTGATGCCCTTGCCGTGGTGGGTGAGGATGAAGTCCTTGATGAAGGCGGGCAGATTGGCGCGCTCGGCCTCTTTGACGCCCTTGGTGACATGGCTGATGATGATGCGCGCGCTCTCGCGGCAGGAAATCTCGCTGTGAGGGTTCACGCCCGACTGGTTCTCGGTGAAGAAGACGGGGTCGTCCTTCTTTCCGATGTCATGATAGAGCGCTCCGGTACGCACAAGCAGACTCTTGGCGCCTATCTTGTTGGCTATCTCGGCTGCCAGGTTGGCCACGGTGATGGAGTGCTGGAAGGTGCCGGGAGCCACCTCGCTCAGTTCGCGCAGCAGTCCCTTGTTGGTGTCAGACAATTCGATGAGCGTCACATCGGAGATGAATCCGAAGGTCTTCTCGATGAGATACATGAGCGGGTAGGCAAGCAGCAGAAATACGCCGTTGACGATGAAGTAGGAGTACATGCTGTGGTCGAGGTCGGTGAAGTCGCTGTCCTGCATGAGTTGCAGGGCGAAGTAGACCACGCAACTCGACAGCGTCACCAGCAGAGCGGTGCGGAACACCTGGGCACGGCGCGACAGTTCGCGCAGCGAGTAGATGGCCACCATGCCGCCCACTATCTGGACGATGATGAACTCGTACTGGTATTTTACGGCGGCGGCACAGATGATGACCATCGTGACGTGGGTGGCAAAGGCGGTGCGCGAGTCAAGGAAGACGCGCACGAAGATGGGCGCCATCACCAGCGGCAGGATGTAGACGCTGAACACGTTGTGGGTCATCATGAACGACACCAGCACGGGGAAGAGCGTCACCATCACGTAGAGCATCAGTATGTTGCGGGGCTTGGCAAAGTAGTCCTTGCGGAAGAGCGCCAGGTAGGTCGAGAAGAGCGAGATGAGGATGATCACAAACAGCAGCTGGCCCATGATGGTCGAGGTAATCTCGGTAGAGTCTGAGCTGCGTCGCTGCATCTCCCGCTCAAACGAAGAGAGCACGCGGTAGTCGTAGTCGTCGACTATCTCGCCACGGTCTATAATCTTCTGACCCGTAAGCACCATGCCGCTGGCTGGCGAGATGCCGCTGAGCAGGTCGTTGAGCTCGGCCTGGCTGCGGTCTTTGTCGTAGATGAGGTTGGGCTCGATGTACTCATTGAGGTTGAGCTTCTGCAGGGTCGACTTCTGGTCGGCCAGACGCTCATCGGCGAGCAGCTGTTCGTAGGCACTCATGGTCGAGTAGACCTGCCCCACCTCCAGAGGCACAGCCTCTTTCTCGTTGACTAAGCGTATGGTCGTGGCAGAGTCTCTTGCCATATCCTGATATTCTGCCATGCCCATGATACCTGTGGCATAGAGGCGGTGCAGGCGCTTTATGACGGCCGCCTCCAGGTCGTGGGAAATAGGGTGGCTATTGGCGGCGAGGTCCTGGCGCAAGTGCTCTATCTGCTGCTGTTCCACCTGAGTGTCGTAGCGGTAGTAGGGCTGAAAGGACTCCATCAGCGAGTCCTGCTCCAGCTTGATGGCTTCGTCGGTCTTGTAGATGGGGAAGTCAAACTTGGCGATGAACGAGCCGTACATCCATGGCTTGCCGATATCGTATCTTATGCGCTGGCTCTCGTTGTGGGGCAGAAACCACACGATGATGGCCGTGCTGGCAATGATAAGTGTCAGACGCGTGAGCGCTCTGTTGATTCGGTTGTTGGTAAACCCTATTTTCATGTTTATTGTATCTGTAATGCTTTTATTTTGCGAAAATACGAAAAATAATGGTCAATACTCAGAAAAATACCGTAATTTTGCAAAAAAATAATAATTTCTATAATAATAATGACCGAAAGAAGAGTCAGAGTGCGCTTTGCGCCGAGTCCTACAGGACCTTTGCACATCGGTGGTGTACGTACCGCCCTTTTCAATTACCTCTTTGCCCGCCAGCATGGTGGCGATTTCGTGTTCCGTATCGAAGATACAGACTCCCATCGTTTTGTTCCAGGAGCAGAGGAATACATTATAGAGTCATTCAAGTGGCTCGGCATCAAGTTTGACGAGGGCGTCAGCTTCGGTGGCGACCATGGTCCCTACCGCCAGAGTGAGCGTCGCGACATCTACAAGAAGTATGTAGACCAGCTCTTGGCCGACGGCAAGGCTTATTATGCCTTCGACACGCCCGAGGAGCTTGACGCCAAGCGCGCCGAGATACAGAATTTCCAGTATGATGCACGCACCCGCATGCAGATGCGCAACTCGCTGTCTCTCCCCGAGGCAGAGTGGCGCCAGATGATAGCCGACGGCGAGCAGTATGTGGTGCGCTTCCTCATCACCCCCGGTATCGAGGTGCATGTCAACGACATGATACGCGGCGATGTGGTCATCAAGAGCGACATCCTCGACGACAAGGTGCTCTATAAGAGTGCTGACGAGCTGCCCACTTACCATCTTGCCAACATCGTAGACGACCATCTGATGGAGATAAGCCACGTTATCCGTGGCGAGGAGTGGTTGCCATCGGCACCGCTGCACGTGTTGCTCTACCGCGCGTTTGGTTGGGAAGACACCATGCCCCGCTTTGCCCACCTGCCATTGCTCCTCAAGCCCGAGGGCAAGGGCAAACTGTCCAAGCGCGATGGCGACCGTCTGGGTTTCCCCGTATTCCCGCTCGAATGGCATGACCCCAAGACCGGCGAAGTGTCAAGCGGATACCGCGAGAGCGGCTATTTCCCCGAGGCAGTGGTCAACTTCCTGGCGCTGCTGGGCTGGAACCCAGGCACCGAGCAGGAGCTCTTCAGCCTCGAAGAACTGGTTGAGGTCTTCGACATCAGCAAATGCTCGAAGAGTGGCGCCAAGTTCGACTACCAGAAGGGCATCTGGTTCAACCATGAGTACATTCTGCGCAAGAGCAACGAAGAGATAGCCGACCTCTTTGCACCCATCGTGGCCAACAATGGCGTGGATGAGTCGATGGAGCGCATCCGCACGGTTGTCAGCCTGATGAAAGACCGCGTCAGCTTTGTACGCGAGCTCTGGGATTTGTGCTCTTTCTTCTTCCTGCCACCCACGGAGTACGACGAGAAGACAGTGCGCAAGCGCTGGAAGGAATATTCAGCCCAGCAGATGACCGAGCTGGCCGAGGTGCTCGAGGGCATCGACGACTTCAGCATCGAGGGCCAGGAGCCTGTGGTCATGAAGTGGGTCGAGGACAAGGGCTACAAGCTGGGCGACATCATGAACGCCTTCCGTCTGGCCCTCGTGGGCATAGGCAAGGGTCCCGGCATGTTCGACATCTCTGCCTTCCTGGGTAAGGAGGAGACTCTGCGCCGTCTGCGCCGTGCCGTCGAGATTCTGAAATAACTATATATATAATAAGGTGTCGTGCCCACGGGGGCGGCACCCTTTTTTCGTTAGATTATGTACAATGTCATTATCTACCTGATACAGGTGGGCGTAGCCATAGCCAGCCTGTTTTCAGACAAGGTGCGCAAGATGTGGCGCGGAGAGCAGGAGTCGTTCCGTATATTGCGTGAGAAGATTAACCCAGCCGACCGCTACATCTGGTTTCATGCTGCGTCGTTGGGCGAGTTCGAACAGGGCCGCCCGCTGATGGAAGAGGTGCGCCGCCAGCACCCCGAGTACAAGATACTGCTTACCTTCTTCTCGCCCTCGGGCTATGAGGTGCGCAAGGACTACAAGGGTGCCGACGTCATCTGCTATCTGCCCATCGACACCATAGGCAATGCGCGCAAGTTCCTGCGCATCGTGCGCCCCGTGATGGCATTCTTCATCAAGTACGAGTTCTGGTACAACTTCCTGCATGTGCTCAAGCACCGCGGCATACCCACCTACAGCGTGTCGAGCATCTTCCGTCCCGAGCAAATCTTCTTCAAGTGGTACGGATGGCGCTACAGCCGTGTGCTCACTTGCTTCACCCGCTTCTTCGTGCAGAACGAGGAGTCGCAGCGCCTGCTTGCCTCTATCGGTATCACCGATGTCGACGTGGTGGGCGACACCCGCTTCGACCGCGTGCTCCAGATTAAGGAGGCAGCCCGTCGTCTGCCCATTATCGACGCCTTTGTGGGTGGCGATGCCGATGTCAAGGCGCCCGTCTTTGTGGCGGGCTCTTCCTGGCAGCCCGACGAGGAGATTTTCATTCCCTATTTCAACGAGCATAGACAGTGGAAACTCATCATCGCGCCCCACGTGATAGGCGAGGACCATCTGCGCCAGATTACCGACATGCTCCAGATGAAGACCGTGCGCTACACCCAGACCAACGAGCAGGAAGCCGCAGAGGCCGACTGTCTCATCATCGACTGTTTCGGTCTGCTGTCGAGTGCCTACCACTACGGCGACGTGGCCTATGTCGGTGGCGGCTTCGGCGTGGGCATCCACAATGTGCTCGAGGCAGCCGTGTGGGATATGCCCGTCATCTTCGGTCCCAACAACCAGCGCTTCAGTGAGGCGCAGGGCTTGAAGCGTGCCGAGGGAGGCTTTGAGATACACACCCCGGAAGACTTTGAAGAACTGATAACCCGCTTTACCGACGACGCCGAATACCGCAAGTGCTGCGGCGATAGGGCTGGCGCATTTGTGGCCCAGATGACTGGCGCCACCACCAAGATACTCGGCAAGGTGAAGTTCTGAGCAGCGCTTTCCACCCCGCTTGGCTCGCTGCCCGACTCTTGTGACCCGCTACCAGACCTTCTTGGCTCAACTGGTGGGTGCCATAGGCCGACAACCATGACCATAGTAATAGAAAATCAGTATATTCCCCTGTTTCCCGTCATCGTGGAGGCAGGGGAGTTTTGTTTGGCGGCGAGCTGGGGGAGCGTGGGCATGGCTGTGGGGGCAGCGACGGCCGGGCTGTTGCTGATAATGAGGCGGCTGGCCACGTATGATGGGGCGGCTGATGACCTTGGGCGGCTCGTATCGTAAGTCACGAGCCTACGTATCGTAAGTCACGAGCTTTCGTATCATATGTTACGTGGCCTCGTGCCTTACGATACGAGCCAGCCAGGTTGGTCAGCAGCTTCGCAGAGTTGGTCAGCAGCTTCGCAGAGTTGGTCAGCAGCTTCGCAGAGTCGGTCAGCAGCTTCGCAGAGTTGGTCAGCAGCTTCGCAGAGTTGGTCAGCAGCTTCGCAGAGTTGGTCAGCAGAGTTGTGGAGATGGTCACGGTGGCTCGCTCGTGGGTCAGGGTGCTTGAAAAAAGGATAAAAGTGACGCGATAGGGGGATAAATTGGCAGAAAAAGTTTACCTTTGCAGTGGCCTTCGTGGCTATATATGCGAGCATACGAGGCTATAAATATAATATACGAGGCTATAAATATAACAAGGTGTAAGATGAACAACGTGACAGAATGGTTGCAGACCGTGGGAGTATGGCTTAGCCGCATCGCCTATTGCAGGGGATTTGGCATCCAGTCGCCGTCGGCTTACCGCTTTGTGCGCTATGTCATCAACGAGCATTACCCCTATTATGCCTACGCCGACCTGCAGAAGCGGGTGCCCGTGGAGAGCCGTGTGGCGCTGCGCCTGCTGCGTCTCTGTCTGCGCGTGGCCAACGAGGTCCAGCCCCGCTATATCCTCGACTTCATAGACGGCTTGAGCGCTGAGCGCCAGGAGTATTTCTCTGCCGGCGCGCGCCGTGCCCGCATCCTCTCGGTGGCTGAGGGCGACGAGGTGCCCGCTGTCATCGACGGCGAGCGCGTGGTGATACGCACCGGTGTGCAACATGTGGATGCTCTGCTCAGCCTGTTGCCTCGCATAGACGGCGCCAGCGTGGTCTTGGTCGACGGCATACACCGCGACGCCCGCTCGCGCGAGACTTGGCAATGCATCGTCGGCAACAGCCATGCCGCCGTCTGTTATGATTTATACTACACCGGCATCGTGATGCTGGACCAGAGCAAGCACAAGCGTTGCTACACAATCAATTTTTAATCCAATCGTCCCTATATTTTTGCTTTTTTTTATTATTAATGATTATTTAACAGCAAAAATGGTCATAAACAGTCGTATAATTGAATATAAAGTGCTACTTTTGCATCCAATAAAATTAACGACCAAAACTAAAGACTATGTATTGGACTCTTGAATTAGCTTCAAAATTGGAAGATGCACCTTGGCCCGCAACCAAGGACGAACTTATAGACTATGCCACCCGTTCAGGTGCTCCTCTCGAGGTGCTCGAGAACTTGCAGGAAATAGAGGATGAAGGTGAAGTGTATGAAAGCATTGAAGACATTTGGCCCGACTATCCCTCCAAGGAAGATTTCCTCTGGAACGATGATGAATACTAATCGCTGACGGGCTGACTTTCTCAGCCGTAGGCGTAGAATATAAGCGGTATAGGAATTCCACAACAGGGTTCCTATGCCGCTTTTTTCTGTCTTTTCCCGCCAGTGGGCCAAAATAACCCTCCGAAAACTTGTTCCTTTCCTCTTTATATCGTATATTTGCACACGACAAGTTCGGAAAAATGTCAAAAATGACACAAATCGGAAGTTGTTAGTGTAATTATGAAGATAAAAAGAGACATAGTCAACAAATTCAAGGAGTGGAAAGATGCGGCAAAGCACAAGCCAATCCTATTGAAAGGCGCCCGCCAGATTGGCAAGACGTGGGCCATGGAAGAGTTTGGAAAGGAATGCTTTGACTACACGGCGAAATTTGACTTTGACCGCCAGAAGGAGTTATTGTCAGCCTTCACGGTGTCAAAGGAACCCGCCCGCATCATAAAGGAGCTGTCTCTTTATAGCCCAGTTCCCCTTGTGCCGGGCAAGACGCTGCTCATATTTGATGAGATACAGGAGTGCGAGGAAGCGCTCAACTCGTTAAAGTATTTTTGTGAGGAAGCCCCCGAATGGCACATCATAGCGGCTGGCTCGCTGTTGGGTGTGGCTGTTAAGAGGCGGAGGATGACCGTACCTGTTGGTAAGGTACAGGTTATGCGCATGTATCCTATTACGTTCAAGGAGTATCTGCGGGCCAGCGACATCCAGATCTTCAATTATGTTGAGCAGATAGAGGAACCGGAGAAGCTACCGCTTATTATTCTTGACAAGTTGAAGTCGGAGTATCGCAGATATATGGTCTCTGGCGGTATGCCTGAAGCCGCTGTCAGCATGCTTGAAAACCAGGGAATGCAGGCAGTCGACGACATACTGCAAGGCATATTGGACTTGTATGAGCTTGACTTCGCCAAGTATGCAGCCCCTCGCGAGATACCTCGCATACATGCCCTTTGGCACTCACTTCCGTTCCAGCTTGCCAAGGAGAACAGGAAGTTCATCTATAAGGTTGTAAAAAAGGGCGCAAGGAGCCGTGACTACGAGGATGCTTTGCTCTGGCTGGAAGATGCAGGCATGATATATCGTGTGAACGCCGTCTCGAAACCTGGAATGCCATTGAGCGCCTACGAAGAACCAGACATATTCAAGGTATATGCCAGTGACTGTGGCCTGTTGAGGCGCTTGGCCGACCTGCCGGGAAGCATAGTCATTGACCCGACAGCCAACTACACCGAATTCAAAGGCGCCATGGCAGAGAATGCGGTGTTGCAAAGTCTGTTGCCATCCTATGGCTCTGTGCCTTACTATTGGTCTTCGGAGGGGAAAGCAGAAATAGAGTTCCTGTTGCAGCGGGAGGACGAGATAATACCTGTAGAGGTAAAGGCAGAGAACTGCATCAGTGGCAGAAGTATCGTTGTGTACAACGAACGTTACCACCCCAAGAACCGCATACGTTTCTCTTTCCTCAACTTGCAGCGTAACAGTGGTATGCTCGCGTGCCCTTCGCCTCTGACTGAATGGGCTATGAAATGGCTGGACAAGTAAATGTCCTATAGCGATGGTATGCCGCGCTCTTTTCGGATAGGGCAAGTAGCAGACAGGCATAGACAAAACAATTATTAACCATACAACATGACAATGAAACAAAAACATCTAATTTGGGGAGCTGCGGCAGCGTTGACCTTTCTTTTCAGCGCATCGGCTCTGGCTCACCCCCGTCCCGCCAAGAAGAAAAAGGTGGTGGAGACGAAGGCCGACGTATGCCCCTTTATGGATAAATGGGTAGAAGACGAGACCAAGTTTGAGGACCGCAAGGAGAAGGCCCACGCCACGTTTGTGCCCTATGCCTCTACAGCCTCGATGCAGCAGGACGACTGCTACAAGTATCCATGGCTCACGCCTAAGCGTGCCAACTACCTGCTGCTCAACGGCAAATGGAAGTTCCGCTACACCGCCGACTGGAAGCAGGGCAAGCCCGAGAAAGACGATTTCTGGGCTGATAATGCCGATGTTTCTTCTTGGAAAGAGCTCCAGGTCCCCCTCAACTGGGAGATGGCCGGATATGATGTGCCCGTATATAATAATGTGGGCTATCCCTTCGAGAACAAGCCCCCTTTCATCACGGCGTTCAACGACAATTTCGACAAGAACCCCGTAGGTTCCTATCGCCGCAATTTCTGCCTGCCTGACGGTTGGGACCAGGACAAGCGCGTCTTTCTCCACTTCGACGGAGCCTGCAGCGCCATTGTGGTGTGGGTAAACGGCAAGTATGCTGGCTATTCGCAGGGCGCCAATACCGACGCCGAATTTGATGTGACCCACCTTGTGCGCAAGGGCGACAATAACGTGTCGGTGCGCGTCTACCGCTGGTGCGACGGTTCTTACCTTGAGGGTCAGGACATGTGGCACCTCGGAGGCATCCACCGCGATGTCTATCTCGTGGCCACGCCCAAGACCTTCGTGGCCGACCATTACATCACATCGGCCCTCAATGACGACTATGCTTCGGGTAACCTCAATGTAGACCTCACCCTCGACAACGCCGCCAAGGAGCGCTCGGAGAAGACGCTCGAAATAGAGCTCCTCGACCCCCAAGGCAAGCTGGTGGGCAAGCAGGAGACGCAGGTGGCTATGACCGCCAACGACGCGCAGAAGCACATTCGCCTCACTCTCGACAACCTCACCGGCCTGAAGGCCTGGTCGGCCGAGCAGCCCAATCTCTATACCGTCATCGTGCGCCAGAAGGTAGGTGGCAAGGAGGAGATGGTGTTCTCTACCAAATACGGTTTCAGAGATGTGGCCATCAAGGGCCACCTGGTGTATGTAAACGGCAAGCGCGTGTTCTTCAAGGGTGTCAACACACAGGATATCCACCCGCTCTATGGCCACGCCATCGATGTGGAGACCATGCTCCGCGATGTGGTGCTGATGAAGCAGGCCAATGTAAACACTGTCCGCACCAGCCACTATCCCCGTCAGGCCAAGATGTATGCCATGTTCGACTATTACGGACTCTACTGCATGAACGAGGCCGATGTGGAGTGCCACAACAACCATTCGCTCTCCAACAACCCCACCTGGCGCGACGCCTATGTAGACCGCACGGAGCGCATGGTGCTGAGAGACCGCAACCATCCCAGCGTGGTGTTCTGGTCGCTCGGTAACGAGTCGGGCGGTGGCGACAACTTCCAGGCTACCTACGACAAGGTGAAGGAACTGCTCCCCGGCCGCGACGCATGGGTGCACTATGAGGGCTATAAGAACGGCGCCAAATACTCCGACTTCGGCTCCGACATGTATCCTAAAATCGAGGTGATGAAGACGCATATGGACGGTCTCAACAACAAGCCCTACTTCATCTGCGAGTATGCTCACGCCATGGGTCAGGCTGTGGGAAATCTGCAAGAATACTGGAATCTCATCGAGACAAGCACTGGCATTATTGGCGGCTGCATCTGGGACTGGGTGGACCAGGGCATCTACGACACGCGCCGCATACGCGAGGGTCTTCCGCTGAAGGATGCCAAGACCGGGCTCCACTATTACACATCGGGTTACGACTACACCAAGATGAACCGTGGCGACAGAGGCTTCCAGGGCGACTTCATGAGCAACGGCATCATCACCCCGGGCCGTGAGTGGACCGCCAAGCTCACCGAGGTGAAGTATGTTTATAGAGACGTCGACTTCGAGTCGTTCGCCAACCACGTGCTCACCCTGAAGAACAAGCGCGCGTTCACCGACCTGGCCGACAACTACGACCTCAGCTATGAGGTGCTCCGCAATGGCGTTTCGGTGGAGAAAAACCAGGTGGCTGTCCCATCGGTGCAGCCCGGAAACACCTGCCAAATCAACATTCCTTACACCACCGTAGTGGACGCCAAGGCCGAGTATGTCATTACCTTCAACCTCGTACTGAAGAAAGCCACCTCTTGGGGTAAGCAGGGCTACGCCATGGCCCAGCAGCAGTTTAAGCTCTCCGCCGACAACGCCGCTGGTGTATCGGTTGCCGACCCCACCTTCGTGCAGCAAAGCCACGGTCAGCTGCCCGCCATCCAGGAGAAGGGTAAGCTCAAGGTGAAGGGCAACACCGTCACCGGCAACAATTTCAGTATTGCTTTCGCAGAGGATGGAACCATCGCCCAGTGGACTTATGGCAACACACAGCTCGTGCAGCCCAACGCCGGACCTGACTTCAACGGCTTCCGCCGCATAGCCAACGATAACATCAACCTCGGCGCCCCAGGTGGCGTGGCCGAGAACGAGAACAAGGAGGAAGGTGTCCTCTCTGGCAAGAAGACAATGGTGAGTGCGCCCAAGAAGCAGGGTAAGAACGTGATGGTGGAAACGGCCGTAACCAATGGTACCGACACCCACCAGATAGTTTACACCATCTATCCCAACGGAACTTTGGACATGAAGGTCACCACCAATAACTCGTCGGCAGAAACCCGACGCATCGGCATCACCATGCAGTTTGCGCCCGGCTTCGAGAACGTAGAGTATTATGCCAAGGGCCCGTGGAGCAACTACATCGACCGCCAGCGCGGTTCGCTCCTCGGCCGCTACACCACCACCGTGGATGGCATGTTTGAAGAGCAGAGCGCGCCACAAACCATGGGCGACCGCCAGGGCCTGCGCCAGCTCACGCTCGACAACAACGCCACTCAGTTGCAAATCACCACTGAGGGCATGGTGGCCTTCTCGCTGTCGCATTTCGACGACGCCCAGTTCAACTACGATGTGTTCTATGGCGGCAAGCACCCCTACGACCTGGTGCGCTCCCCCCAGATTTTCGCCCACTTCGACTTCTGGCAGCGAGGCATCGGAAACCATAGTTGCGGAGGCGACTCGTGTCTGCCACAATACATGGCGCCAACGGGAATCCATGAGTTTACCTTGCGCTTTACGCCAATGGCCAAATAAAGATGGAATAACCCTATACCGGAGGGTGGATATTACGCACGTTTGTCGTAATATCCACCCTTTTCCTTTGCCGCCCACCATTCTTACTTATAAATCCCAAACGGGCTAATGACCATTTTTGGGGTTTATGGCATTGAAAAGCATCCCATGACCGTCGTTTATGAGCAGGAGATAACGAAAAAAGAGCTATTGATGAGAAAAATGCAACTTATAAGTTGTGTGCTTCGTCCCAAATCTATATCTTTGCATCAAGGAGATACTGTAAATGAGATGCAAGATAAACTGCATGCTCAGATAGAGTAGGATAAACTCAATGTCTGTCGCAACTGTTTGCCGCAGAAGTATCTTGGAATTTTATGAAGATGATGGATGATGAATGTCTTACCTCTAACACTTGATATGATGAAAGCTATACGGACTATCTTAGTGCTGGCGCTGCTGCTCATGGTGACTACGGCGCAGGCACAGCGCGGCTCGTGGAAGGGCGAGCTCGACGTGCAGGGCATCAAGCTGCCCCTTGTGTTTCACTTCACCGACAAGGGATGCACCATGGACTCTCCGGCGCAGAACGTCAGGGGAATACCTACGCAGACTGTGGTCAAAGGCGACAGCGTGACGGTGGAAATCGCCATGATTGGCGCCCGCTTTGAGGGCGTGAACAAGGGCACGGAGATAGTAGGCACCTTCACCCAGCAGGGCATAGCCTTCCCGCTCACGCTCACGCCGGGCGAGGTCACCCTTAACCGTCCGCAGACGCCCAAGCCCCCCTTCGATTATCTCACCGAGGAGGTGTCGTTTACCAACGGCAGCTTCACCCTGCGCGGCACCCTCACCAAGCCCCGTGGCTGTAGCCGCCAGACTCCTGTGGTGCTGATGGTGAGTGGCAGCGGACAGCAGAACCGCGATGAAGAGCTATTCGGACACAAGCCCTTTGCCGTTCTTGCCGACGCCTTGGCACGCCAGGGCATCGCCTCGTTGCGCTACGACGACCGAGGATGGGGCGACGCCTCTGTGAGGTTCTACGAATTTACCACCGCCGACTTCTACGCCGACGCACTCAGCGGCCTTGCCCTGCTGCGCAAGCAGTTTGACCGCGTGGGTATGCTCGGCCACAGCGAGGGCGGCACCATAGCCCTGATGGCGGCTGCCGAGGGCAAGACAGACTTCATCGTGACGCTGGCAGCCATGGCTGTGTCGGGCAAGGAGACGATGATAGCGCAAAACCGCTCGGTGCTTGCCGCCGCCGGAACGACTCCCGAGATGACCGAAGCCTACTGTATGGCCATCGGATGCGCTCTGGACCAGTTGGCTCAGGGCAAGAAGACCGCTGACATCAAGCCCACGGGCGTCCCCGTGCTCTTCCGCAGCGTCTTCGACAAAGCCCTGAAGCAGGGCGACAGTCCCTATATCCGCCATCTGCTCAATGTCGATGTGAGAGGTGTGCTGGGCAAGATTGCCTGTCCCGTGCTGGCACTCAACGGAAACCGTGACACCCAGGTGGACTGTGTCGCCAATCTCGGAGCGCTGGAGAAAGGGCTCGTCAACAGTCGCCATACCCTCAAAACCTTCGACGGACTGAACCATCTCTTCCAGACTTGCCACACAGGACTGGTCGTGGAGTATCAGCAGATAGAGGAGACCATCGCCCCGACGGTGATGGAAACCATAACGTCGTGGATAAAAAACCTGTAGAAAGGCAATAAAAGCTACGCTTATCCGTTATGTAAGTGTGTTGAAAAGATATTTATTTACCCTCGTCATCTCTGTCGCCGGGGCGCTGGCCGCCTCTGCGCAATATGATATGTCGCTCAGCCACTACTTTGCCCAGGAGCCGGTCTTCAACCCCGCCGCCGTGGGCAAAGAGTCCAAGCTGAATGTCACAGGCAGTTACGCCCTCGACTTTGCCGGTTTCGAGCACAACCCGCGTACCATGATTGTCGCTGCCGATATGCCCCTGTTCATGCTCAAGCATTACCATGGTGTGGGCGTGCAAATGACGAGCGACAAACTGGGTCTCTTTGACCACCAGCGTTTTGCCGTGCAGTATGCACTCAAAACCAAGCTGCTGGGAGGTATGCTCGGCATCGGCGTCCAGGTGGGTATGCTGAGTGAGAAGTTCAATGGCTCGCAGACCGATACCGAGGAAGGCAACGACCCCGCCATCCCCACGACCGATGTGAGCGGCTCGGGTCTCGATGTGGGCGTCGGTCTCTACTACGTCCACGGCGACTGGTATGCCGGCGCGTCGGTAGCCCACGCCACCGCACCCCAAGTTACGCTGGGCGACAGTTACCTGCTCGACATCGACCGTACATATTATTTGACCGGTGGATACAATATTAAACTAAGAAATCCGTTTATTACAATAAAGCCCACGGTGTTGCTGCGCTCGGATGGCTCGGCGTTCAGGGCCGACATCACATCGCGCGTGGTCTATACCCACGACAAGCGCATGCTCTATGGCGGCGTGACCTACAGTCCGTCCAACTCGGTGACCGTCCTCGTCGGCGGCAGTTTCCATGGCGTCGTGCTGGGCTATAGTTACGAGCTGTATACCTCGGCCTCCATCCCAGGCAACGGCAGTCATGGTCTCTTTGTGGGATACCAGCACGATATCAACCTGACCAAGAAAGGTAGAAACCTGCATAAAAGCGTGAGAATATTATAATATAAAGATGAAGAATAAAAGCATTATAACCCTCGGCCTTGTGGCGTTCTCTGTGGCGCTGACAGGCTGTTTCGGTAGCAAGAGTGCCATCTCGGGCGGTCGCGGCGGCGAGGTGGTTGGCGTTGGTGGTCGCTCCTTTGCTGAGCCCACGCCTTACGGTATGACCAAGGTAGAGCGTGGCTCGCTGCACATGGGCCTCGACCGTCAGGACTCGCTCTGGGGTATGAAGACTCCCGTCAAGGACATCTCTGTCGACGGGTTCTGGATGGACGAAACCGAGGTTACCAACTCCAAGTACAAGCAGTTTGTGCAGTATGTCAAGGACTCTATCCTCCGTACGCGTCTTGCCGACCCCGCCTATGCCGGCGACGAGACCTACATGATTACCGAGGACAAGTATGGCGAGCCTGTCACTCCCCATATCAACTGGCGCAAGCCTCTGCCCCGCAAGCCCAATGAGGACGAGCAGCGCGCCATCGAGAGCATGTATGTCACCAACCCCGTGACCGGCGAGAAGCTGCTCGACTACCGCCAGCTCAACTATAAGTATGAGATTTACGACTATACCACTGCCGCCCTGCGCCGTAACCGCCTCATGCCCAACGAGCGCAACCTGAACACCGATGTCACCGTCAATCCCGACGAGGTGGTGATGATTTCCAAGGACACGGCGTATATCGATGACAACGGCAATATCGTGCGCGAGACCATCAACCGCCCACTCAGCGGTCCTTGGGATTTCCTCAACACCTACATCGTCAACGTCTATCCCGACACCACCGTCTGGGTCAACGACTTCCAGAACTCTGACAACGAGATGTATCTCCGCAACTACTTCAGCAATCCCGCCTACAACGATTATCCCGTAGTGGGCGTCACCTGGGAGCAGGCCAACGCCTTCTGTGCCTGGCGCACCGACTATCTGCTCAAGGGCCTGGGCGGTGAAGCCCGCTTCATCCAGCGTTACCGCCTGCCCACCGAAGCCGAGTGGGAGTATGCCGCACGCGGCAAGGCCGGCAACGAATTCCCCTGGGAGAACAAGGATGTCAAGAACGGCGATGGCTGCTTCTATGCCAACTTCAAGCCCGACCGTGGCAACTATACCAAGGATGGCAACCTCATCACCAGCCGTGTGGGTATCTATACCGCCAACAGCAATGGCCTCTACGACATGGCTGGTAATGTAGCCGAGTGGACCAGTACCATCTATACCGAAGCAGGTGTTGAGGCCATGAACGACCTTAACCCCCAGCTCGAGTACAAGGCTGCCAAGGAAGACCCTTACCGTCTTAAGAAGAAGAGTGTGCGTGGCGGTTCGTGGAAAGACCCCGAATCCTTTGTCCGTTCGGCGTGGCGTACATGGGAATATCAAAACCAGCCACGCTCCTATATCGGTTTCCGATGCGTGAGAAGCCTCGCCAACTCGACCAGCACCAAACAGAAAAAGAACAAGAAATAACACACATTCATTATGGCTGAATATAGCAAATACAATATCGTCTACCGTCTGCAGAAGTGGATGGATAGCGTTCCCGGACAGACCTTCCTCAACTATGCCTATAGCTGGGGAGCGTCTATCGTTATCTTTGGTACCCTCTGTAAGCTCACCCACCTTCCTGGAGCCAACTTCTGGCTGTTCTTGGGTATGGGTACCGAGGTGTTCGTGTTCTTCATCTCTGCTTTCGACCGGCCCTTTGACAAGACCGCCGATGGCCGCGACCTTCCCACCCATGTCGAAGACGCCGAGGAGGATGAGGATGGCGCCGAGGCGACCGACCACGTGACGATGCAGGCTCCCCAGGCCGTGATTATCGGTGGCTCGGGAGTGATTCATGCGGGCGGAGGCGTGGCTGTGGGTCAACCCGGTGGCGCTGCCTGCCAACCCGCCGCAGCTGCTGACGGTCTGCAACCCTCGGGCAGCGTACAGATAGTGGGCGGCTCGGCTGCAGGCGTAGTAGGGCAGAGCGTGGTGACACCGGTAGTCACCGGCACCGCCGAAAACGAAGAGATGGTTCAGGCCCAGAGCGACTATGTAGCCGAGCTCAAGCGCCTCGTTGAGACCCTGGGCAAGGTCAATGAGCAGAGTTCCCGCCTTGCCACCGACAGCCTGGAGATGGAGAACCTCAACCGCACCCTCACTGGCATCAGCCGAGTCTATGAGATGCAGCTCAAGAGCGCCAGCCAGCAGATTAGCACCATCGACCAGATTAATGAGCAAAGCAAGAAGATGGCCCAGCAGATAGAGCAGCTCAACCAGATTTACAGCCGCATGATAGAGGCCATGACCCTAAATATGCAGACCCGCAACCCCGGTCAGTAATCTAACGATACACCACTGATGGCAATCAAGAAGAAACAGATAACCCCGCGCCAGAAGATGATCAATCTGATGTATGTCATCCTCATGGCCATGCTGGCACTCAATATCTCCACCGAGGTGCTCAACGGTTTCTCTATCGTCGAGGAGAGCATCAACCGCACCACCGCCAATTCGGCCGAGGAAAACAGTGCCCTCTATGCGCGCTTTGAGCAGCAGATGAAGACCAACCCGGAGAAGGTGAGCCAGTGGTTTGCCAAAGCCATGGCGGTCAAGCAGATGAGCGACTCTCTCTATGCTTTCTCCCAGCAGCTCAAGGAGCAGATTGTGACCGAGGCCGACGGCAAGGACGCCGACCTGGCTAACATCAAGAACAAGGACAATCTCGAGGCTGCAAGCCATGTGATGCTTGCGCCCATCACCGGTAAGGGCGGTGCCCTGTTTGCTGCCATCAACCATTACCGGGAGCGCATCCTTACGATGGTGACCGACGAGCGCCAGCGCAAGATTATCAGCAGCAACCTTACTACCCAGCTCCCCCGTGGCGCCCACGCTATGGGCAAGAACTGGCAGCAGTATATGTTTGAGAATATGCCTGTGGCGGCAGCCGTCACCATGCTCTCCAAGTTGCAGAGCGACGTGCGCTACGCCGAGGGCGAGGTGCTCCATACGCTCGTTTCCAACATCGACCTCAAGGATATCCGCGTCAACAGGCTTGAGGCTTTTGTCATCCCCGAGTCCAAGACCGTCATCAGCGGCGACGCCTTCAATGCCCGCATCGTGATGGCGGCGGTAGATACCACCATGACACCCGAGATATATGTGGGCGGCCGCCGCATTACTGGCAACAACTACCGCTTCACAGCCAGTGGCGTGGGCGAGCACTCCTTCGCCGGATACATCACCATGCGCAATGGCAACGG
Source organism: Prevotella sp. P5-64 (assembly GCF_002251285.1). Lineage (NCBI taxonomy): Bacteria > Pseudomonadati > Bacteroidota > Bacteroidia > Bacteroidales > Prevotellaceae > Prevotella > Prevotella sp. P5-64. The sequence continues at coordinate 24,631 of NZ_NPJK01000020.1, read as the reverse complement.
CGACCTTATCCGCCGCGACTTTACACAGAAATACAACGTGGTGGCGCCCAGTGCCACTGTCTCTGCCGACCTTATGAACGTGCTCTATGCCGGCTATGAAAACCCCATCAGTATCAGCATCCCCGGCGTAGCCCTCAACGAGGTCCAGGCATCCATGACTGGCGGTGCCTTCCATTCCGTGGGCATGGGCCGATATATCGCCAAACCCTCAGCCGTGGGCAGCGACGTGACCATCACCGTCAGTGCGCGCAAGGGCAATGCCATCCGCCAGATGGGCAAGTTCACCTTCCACGTGCGCAAGCTCCCCGACCCGATGGCCTACCTCGTCATCGGCACCGACCGCTACAAGGGTGGCGGCCTGTCCAAGTCTGCGCTGATGGGCATCGACCGCATCCATGCCGCCATCGACGACGGACTGCTCGACATCCCCTTCCGCGTGGTAAGTTTCGAGACCGTCTTCTTCGACAATATGGGCAACGCCGTGCCAGTAGCCTCCAACGGAGCCCAGTTCTCCGAGCGTCAGCGCGAAACCTTCCGCCGCCTCTCCCGCAACCGCCGCTTCTACATCCGAGGCGTCAAGGCCGTGGGCCCCGATGGCATCACGCGCACGCTGTCTTACCCCATGGAGGTCATCGTCAAATAAGAAAACAATGCAACAATGAAGAAAATATTATTTATCCTTCTCGTCGGAATGATGGCTGTCCATGCGACCGCCCAGCCCGCCAAACGCAAAGCCGAGCAGAAGGCTGCTGCCACCACCAGCGGCGCCATCTCTACCCGAGCCCAGATTTCCTTCCCTGTGCAGACTCGCATGGCAGAAGATGTCGTGTGGCGCCGCGATATCTATCGCGAGCTCGACCTCCACGATGACGCCAACGCCAGCCTCTACTACCCTGTAGAGCCTATGGGCAACCAGGTCAACCTCTTCACCTACATCTTCAAGCTCATGATGACCGGCAACATCAAGGCCTACGAGTATCGGCTTGACGGAAACGAGGTCTTCAACGAGGCTGCCCAGGTCAAGCTCAAGGCATTCCTCGACAATTACCATATCTTTTACGAGAAGACCAACCGGGGCATCTATATCGACAACAGCGATATCCCCTCGCGCGAGGTCACTGCTTACTATCTCAAGGAGTGCGTCTACTACGACCAGACCACAGCCTCCTTCCACACCCAGGTGTTGGCGCTGTGCCCCATCATGAAGCGTGAAGACGATTTCGGCGACAATGCCACGTCCTATCCCCTCTTCTGGGTCAAGTACGACGACCTGGCACCCTTCCTGGTCAAGCAGACCGTGATGACGAGCAATCTCAACAACGCCGCCGTGATGAGCATGGACGATTACTTTGCCAAAAACATGTACCGCGGCAAGATTTACAAGACCAACAATATGCTCGGCAAGACTCTGGCTCAGTACTGTCCCACCGACTCAGCCCTCTCCAAGGAGCAGAAGCGTATAGAGAAGGAGATCGTGGACTTCGAGCAGAACCTCTGGGGCGACAAGGCCCGCAAAGACTCGCTCGACAGCATCGCCAAGGCCAACAAGGATGTCAAGCCCGTCAAGAAGGGCCGCCGCGCATCGTCTTCGACTTCCGTGCGCAACAAGACCGTAAAGTCCAAGACCCGCTCCACCTCTTCGCGTTCGTCATCCTCGGCAGCGCGTGTCACCGTGCGTCGTCAGCGTCACTGATTGTAGCCAGCACTTGTTATTGGACGAAGAAGGACATTCGTCCCTCTCTGCTCCGATAATGATAGCCACGCCATCTATTTGTGCGCAATTGGAACGTGATTAAATATCATCCCGATTGCAGTCACTACGGAAACGGTATATATAATAAGTTGTAAGCCCCAGGCGCATAAAACGGCAGAACAGATGACTGCCGAAGATAGGGAAGTGATAGGTTCGCGCCGCAAGGGATATTCCTTTCGTGATGTGGCGAAACAGGGTTGTACATACAGTGCAGCGAGCGAAGCGATTACTACACGGGCAATTACCGCAATAGACTTGACTTTACGTTCTTTTCAAAGTAAAGGTTTTGTGATAGTCGTTTAAGGGGTAAAAGCTATGCTTGCACTATTAAGCACTACGTTTGAGATCACAAATTGTGATTTTGAAGATATGACAGATATAAAAGAAAAGATAGAGGACGGCGAACTGGTCACAAATTGTGACCAGATGGTTGTCGTGGATAATATAGAGTCTCTAATAAAGGTGATTAGAGGACAACAGGTTATGCTTGACAAAGATATAGCAATGCTATATGGTGTGGAGACAAGAACTTTGAACCAAGCAGTCAAACGTAATATTCAGAGGTTCCCTTCTGATTTTAGGTTTCAGTTGTCAATGGAGGAATGTTCAAAATCACAAATTGTGACTTTGAACGCTGGACGAGGACAGAATATAAAGAAATTACCTTTTGCCTTTACAGAGCAGGGCGTGGCGATGCTTAGCAGTGTTCTCCGTTCCAAAACAGCCATTGAGGTCAATATCCAAATCATGCGGGCCTTTGTCTCCATGCGCCATTTCATGACAACCAACGCTTCTGTGTTCAGTCGCTTGGAAACGATTGAGTACCATCAATTGGAAATGCAGCAACATCAGCAAGAAGCGGACAAACGCATAGACGAGGTATTTCGCCGATTGGATGAGGGCAATGCGAAGCCGAAGCAAGGAGTGTTCTACAACGGACAGATTTATGATGCCTATACATTCGTGTCCGACTTGATTAAGAGTGCGAAGAAGCGTATAGTCCTTGTCGACAACTATGTTGACGAGACTGTACTTACATTGCTCGATAAAAGAGATGAAGGTGTATCTGCGGTCATCTATACCCAGCAGATTAGTCGTCAGTTCCAGCTTGACATAGACCGTCATAATGCTCAATATGTACCGATTGATGTTGAAGTGTTCCGTTTATCGCACGACCGCTTCCTTTGTATAGACGATGATGTATATCATATAGGAGCCTCTATCAAGGACTTGGGCAAAAAGTGGTTTGGTTTCTCTAAAATGGAGATACTTACACCAGATGAATTGGTAGAAAAAATCAATAGAGAGTAAGACTCTGCTATGTGTAAAGCCAAATCTATGATATGATAGATTTGAGGATTAAAAGTTTATTGCTTGCGTGGTTGTACACTTGAGTTATCCGTAATGCAGTTTAATAAGAGATACAATAACCAATTAAATACAAACGACAATGAAAAAGAAACTATTTGCAACCCTGATGCTCTTGGCCTTTGTGGCTATAGGCAGCGCCAATGCACAGATTAAGTTCGGTGTCAAGGGCGGTATCAATATGTCCGAGTTCTCCGTCAAGGGCAATGTACTCGACAAGTCCAACAATATCGGCTTCTATCTTGGCCCCACCGCTAAGGTCTCTCTGCCCCTCACGGGCCTCGGCATCGACGTCTCAGCCCTCTACAACCAGTATTCTGCCGATGTTACCGTAGAACGTGGCAACGAGCAGATTGTCCGCGACCAGGCTACGCTCACTGTCAAGCAGATTGCCATCCCTATCAACCTGCGTTATGGAATAGGCTTGGGCAGTCTGGCCAGCATCTATGCCTTTGCAGGTCCACAGTTTGCCTTCAATATGGCCGACGACATCCAGAGTATCGACTGGAAGTGGAAGAATACGTACATGAGCTTCAACATCGGAGCCGGCGTGTCGCTGATGAGCCATCTCGCGTTCAACCTCAACTACAACTTCGGTTGCGGCAAGTCGGGTGAGACCGGTGCCGGCGATGTGGTGCGCAGCGCCTTCAACGCCAAGAGCAGCGCCTGGCAGCTGGGCATGACTTATTACTTCTAAGTCCACGCCCGCACGACAGCCCCATAACCCTCTGCTCCTGCCGAGGTTTGCCTCGGGGCGTCCGCGCCGTCGGTTACGACAAATGATATAGCCCGAAGTCCGTCATCTACGGTCTTCGGGCTTTCTGTTTCTATCTCTGCGCGATTAGTCTATCGCCGCCGTAGCCTCTGCGAGCCACTGGCGCTCGTCGTCGGCCAGATGTGGTGCCAGCTCTTCATACACGCGGCGGTGGTAGTCGTTGAGCCATTCCACCTCATAGTCGTCGAGCAGCCAACGGTCTATCACCGTGGTGTCGATGGGGCAGAGCGTGAGCGGCTTCATACGCAGGAAATTGCCACACTCGGTGCTGTCTCCACCGACGATGAGCAGCACGTTCTCGATGCGCACTCCAAAGCGGCCGGCGAGATAGACGCCCGGCTCGTCGGTGATGGTCATGCCCGCCTTGAGCGCCGTGGGCACATATTCCATACGTATCTGCTGCGGGCCTTCATGCACACAGAGATGCGCACCCACGCCGTGGCCCGTACCATGCAGGTAGTTGTAGCCGCGGCTCCACAGCACGCTGCGCGCTATGGCGTCTATCTGCGTGCCGTTGGCACCTGCCGGAAACTGAGCCATCTCCAGTCGTATGTGAGCCTTGAGTACCAGCGTGTATACCAGTCTCTGCTCCTCGCTCACGGGTCCCAGCGGTATGGTGCGGGTAATGTCGGTGGTACCGCAGTCGTATTGGGCGCCACAGTCGAGCAGCAGCAACCCCTCGGGACGTAGTTCGACGTCGCTGTCGGCTGTCGGCTCATAGTGTACGATGGCGCCGTGACTCTCATAGGCAGCTATGGTCTCAAAGCTCTTCTCCACATACGCAGGGTCTTCGCTGCGCAGCGCCGTGAGCTTGTCGTCCACGCCCATTTCGGTCACTCCGCCCTTTGCTACTGCCGGCTTTATCCACTTGAGCAGCCTCACCATCGCCACGCCGTCGCTCACCATAGCCTGGCGGAAGCCCGCTGTCTCAGCCTCGTTCTTCACCGCCTTCATCAGCGGAATGGGCGATGGCGCATAGATTACCTGTGTGCGGCTGGGCACGTAGCGCGGCATGAGCGCAGCCGTCTCGTTGCCGTCCATCAGTATCGAGTATTCGAAGTAGTGTGCCAGTCCTTCACCTATCTTATTATATGGGCGCAGCTCCACGCCATTGTCGTTGAGATACTCCTTGACCTCGTCGCTCACGCGGCTGCACTCCGTAAACAGGGTGGCGCCCCTCGATGCGATGAGCAGATAGGCTATGAACACCGGGTTGCACTCTATATCGGCCCCGCGCAGATTGAGCGTCCAGGCTATGTCGTCGAGCGCCGATACCAGCATGCCGTCGGCGTGTACCGCTGCCAGCCTGCGCCTTATCGCCGTCAACTTGTCAGCAGCCGTTGTCCCTGCCCATTCCATAGGGTGCTTCCTTATCGGTTTCTGCGGCAGCGCGGGTCGGTCTGTCCATATCCGGCTCATCGGGTCGAGGTTGGTGCGCAGTGTGATGCCACCCTGCTTGCGCAGCGCCATCGTCATCGCCTGCACCGTGTTGTATGTGCTTGTCGAGCCGTCTATGGCCACCGTGGCACCGCTCTTCTCAGCCAGTTCGGCGCCCAGCCACTCGGTTATCGACGGAGTTCCCTCCATGCGCAGCCGCATCAACTGGTACTCGGTGCCATCGAGCTGCTCTTCGGCTTGCAGGAAGTAGCGCGAGTCGGTCCATAGCGCGGCACTCTTCATGGTGACCACGGCGGTGCCCGCCGACCCCGTAAACCCGCTTATCCACTCGCGGCTCTTCCAGTGGTCTGCTATATATTCTCCGTTGTGCGCGTCGCTGCTCGGGATGATGAATGCGTCTATCTTTTCTCGCTCCATCAGCTCGCGCAGCCGCTCTATTCTGTTTTCTATCATCTCTTTCATCTCTATTTTGCTAATTGGACATGACAAAGGTAAAAGTTTTAAGAATTAATCACAAAAGAAATTGCGATTAAATGACATTTGTCATTCTTTTTTTCGTAATTTTGCAGATGATAGCAGCCCGAGGCGACCGCTGCCCTTACTCCGATGCATCTCCAGGTTGCATTTGGGTAGCCGGGAGTGACGATTGGCTCCGTCAAGCTGCAGGATAAAAGACAGAACGAATCACTTATAATTAATATTATAGTTATGGAATTTTTAACTAATGACAAACTCGTCATCGTCGGCGCAGCCGGCATGATTGGCTCCAACATGGTGCAGACAGCACTCATGCTCAGACTTACTCCCAACATTTGTCTTTACGACGTATTCTCAGCTGAAGGCGTAGCCGAGGAAATGCGTCAGTGCGGATTTGACGATGCCAACATCGTATCTACCACTGACCCCAAGGAAGCCTTCACTGGCGCTAAGTATATCATCTCTTCAGGTGGCGCACCCCGTAAGGAGGGCATGACACGTGAAGACCTGCTCGTAGGCAACTCTAAGGCTGCCGAGGAGCTTGGCCAGAACATCAAGAAGTTCTGCCCCGACGCCAAGTTCTGCGTGGTTATCTTCAACCCCGCCGACATCACCGGCCTCGTAACTCTCGTTCACTCTGGTCTGAAGCCCAACCAGGTTGCTACACTTGCTGCCCTCGACTCTACTCGTCTCAAGGGTGCGCTGGCCAAGCACTTCGGCGTAAGCCAGGCTGTCATCGAGAACGCCTACACCTATGGTGGCCACGGCGAGAAGATGGCTGTCTTCGCTTCTCCTACCACTGTCGACGGCGTCAAGCTGCTCGACGTGATTGCTGGCAAGGCTACTGTCAACGGTAAGGGTCTTACCGCTGAGGAGTGGGCTACCATGCAGAAGGAAGTTACCCAGGGTGGTGCCAAGATTATCGAGCTCCGTCGCCGCAGTTCATTCCAGAGCCCCTCTTACCTCGCTGTCAAGATGATCGAGGCTGCTATGGGTGGCGAAGAGTTCACTTATCCCGCCGGTACTTATGCCGACACAGCCCGTTACAACCACGTGATGATGGCTATGCCTACCCGCATCACAAGCGACGGTGTCTACACCAAGCCAGTTATGGGTACAGCCGACGAGATTGCTGCTCTCGACGCTTCTTACAACCACCTCGCCGGTATGCGCGACCAGGTGATTGCTCTCGGTGCTCTGCCTCCAGTAGAGAAGTGGTCTGAGATCAACCCCAACCTTTAATACGGTTTTATAGTTATTAATACATGGCTCCAGTCCGGGTTTGTTCCCGAGGCTGGAGCCTTTATTTTGCCCCTGCGTGCGGTCGCCACGGTGGCTGTCTGCCCGAGCGCCCGCCAGAGGCTAATCGGCATCGGCGTGAGCGCTGTGAAGAGTATGGCGATGACCTCCTGTGCCGAGGCTGCGCGCGCTGGTGGTGTGGAGCGTATCGATAGCTGTTGTGTATCAGGTGTCTGTGGCGGTAGAGAACGCCCTTGCTGGCTCGTATCAATAGTTACGAGCCCTCGTGCCTATTGATACGAAGGCTCGTTTCGTAAGTCACGAGCCCACGTGCCTGTTGATACGAGCCGGCAGAGGTGGTCAGGGGCACCGCGGCAGCTATTTCGGGAGTAGCGGTAACAAGTTCCGTATTCGGGGTAGGGCACAGGACGATGATTGTGCGTACCTTTGTCGCTGTCCGACAGGTCGGTGCCAGCGTCTGGCCGATGCCTGTCCGCGCGAGAGTGGCGGGCGTGGCTCCGCCGCTGAAGGCGGTGCCACCGGGGTGTCTTCTCTAATATTTATTAAAACCGATGAAGAAACTCCCGACAATCGTGGCATAAGTGTACGAAAGTTAGTATTTTTGTAGGTAAATAATAATATCCACTATGAATCTGATTAAGGATAAAGAATTTGGCGGCGAGCGTCCGCTGTTTGGTCTGAGCGACACGCGGCTCGAGCATATCACCATCACCGATGGCGAGTCGGGCATCAAGTTCTGTCGCAATATCGAGTGCGATGACTCCCGCTTCTATGGCAAATACCCCTGGTGGCACGTCGACGGCAGCCATATCACCAACTGCTATTTCGCGCCCGAGAGCCGCAGTGCCATCTGGTACTCCGACAACATGGTGATGGAAGACACGGTCATCGACGCGCCCAAGTTCTTCCGCGAGATGAACAACCTCACCCTGCGCAACGTCATCCTCACCGATGCCGACGAGACCTTTTGGCGCGTGCGCGGTCTGAAGCTCTACAATGTCGAGCTCCACGATGGTACCTATCCCTTCATGTTCTCCGAAGACATCTACGTCGACGGTCTGAAGAGCGACTCCAAGTATGTCTTCCAGTACTGCCACAACGTGGAGATACACCATGCCCGCATTACGACCAAGGACAGTTTCTGGGAGTGCGACAATGTGACCGTCTACGACTCCGAGCTCGACGGCGAGTATCTGGGTTGGCACAGCAGCAATGTGCGTCTGGTGCGCTGCCACATCAGTGGCGAGCAGCCCCTCTGCTACATGGACCACGTGACCCTCGAAGACTGTACCTTCGATGCCGCCTGCGACCGTGCCTTTGAAGACAGCTCCCACATCGACGCCCGCATCAGCGGCGCCATCACCGAGGTCAAGAACCCCGTGAGCGGACACATCGTCGCCGACCGCATAGACCGCATCACCTACGACGACTATGCCCGTGGCCACGACTGCCGTATAGAAACAACCAAACAATAAAGATACAATGGCAACATTTGATTTTGACCATGCCCCCGAGCGTCTCGGTACCCGCTGTGTGAAGTGGGACAGCATAGGCGAGGGCGAGCTGCCCATGTGGGTGGCCGATATGGACTTCGAGGTGGCTCCCGCCATACGCCAGGCTGTGGAGCGCCGCGCCGCCCATCCCGTCTATGGCTACACCTTCACCGATGACAGCTACTACGACGCCGTCATCAACTGGTTTGACCGCCGCCACCAGTGGCACATCGACCGTAGCTGGATACTCCACACCCCCGGTGTGGTGGCAGCCATGAGCTGTGCTATCAAGGCGCTCACCCTGCCCGGTCAGCAGGTGGTTATCCTCACCCCCGTCTACAACTGCTTCTTCTCGTCGATACGCAACTGCGGTTGCGAGGCCTCCGAGTGTGAGCTCAAGCGCGAGGCCGACAGCTATGTTATCGACTACGACGACCTGGAGCGTCGCTGTGCCGACGAGCGCGCCGCCGTGCTGCTCTTCTGCAACCCCCACAACCCCGCCGGCCGCGTGTGGCGCCGCGACGAGCTTGAGCGCGTGAGCGACATCTGTCGCCGCCATCATGTGCGCGTCATCGCCGACGAGATACACTGCGAGCTCGTGATGCCCGGCTATGAGTATACGCCCTTTGCGTCGCTCTCTGACGAGACATCGGCCATCACCGTGACCCTCAACTCTCCCTCCAAGTCGTTCAACACCGCCGGACTGATGCAGTCCAACGTTATCTGCAGCGACATAGAGATGCGCCGTCGCATAGACCGCGTCATCAACATCTTCGAGGTGTGCGAGGTCAACCCCTTCGGTCCCGACGCGCTCGTGGCAGCCTACAACGAGAGCGAGGAGTGGCTCGACGAGCTCAACCGCTACCTCTACGACAACTACCTGGAGCTGAAGCGCTTCTTTGCCGAGTATATGCCCAAGATAGAAGTGCTCAAGCTCGAAGGCACCTACCTCGTGTGGGTAGATATCTCTGCCCTCGAGTTTACTTCAGATGAACTCGAAGCCAAACTCCGCGACGAGGGCAAGGTCTATCTCAACAGCGGCACCATGTACGGCCGTCGCGCCGGTCAGGGCTATATGCGTATCAACATTGCCTGTCCGCGCAGCCGCATGATAGACGGTCTCACGCGTATGGCCAAGGTGCTCGCGCCCTATATGGAAGACGACTGCGACATGGGGTGCCCCTCCTGAGCCGCGGCGCACGCCCTCTCTGGGGTGCGGCAGTCGTCATAGGCTGCCGCAACCTATACCTTATTATATATAGTACAATAAACAATCTGCAACACTATTATGAACATAAGCAAAACTGCTAAGGCGGCAGCGGCAGTGATAGCCGCCCTCATCGCCTTGCCCGCCACCGCCCAGAAGAACGTGGCTTACCAGGACAGCCATGTACGCATATCGCTCGTCACCGACGGCATGGCACGTATGGAGTACTCGCCCGACGGCCGATTTGAGGACGGACAGTCGCTCATGGCCATCAACCGCGACTACCCCGCCGTAGACTATACCACCCGCGACCGTGGCAAGACCGTCGAGATAACCACCCGCTGCATGGTCATCAAGTATACCAAGAGCCAGGGCCCGCTCGGCAATGGCAACCTGCTCATAACCTCGCCCAAACGCAAGGGAGTCAAGCCCTTTGCCTGGCGCCCCGGGCAGAAAGACACCCTCAATCTCAAGGGTACCTATCGCACCCTCGACGGATATGACGGCAATATGCGCGGCGACCAGCCCATGCCCATCGAGGACGGTCTGCTCTCGCGCAGCGGATGGACCTTCATCGACGACTCGCAGAACTATCTCTTCGACCATAGCGACTGGCAGTGGGTAAGCCACCGCCGCGAGGAAGGCAAAGCCCAGGACTGGTACTTCATGGCCTATGGCCACGACTATCGCAAGGCTCTGCGCGACTTTACCGTGGTCTCGGGAAAGATGGCGCTGCCTCCGCGCTATGCCTTCGGTTACTGGTGGTCGCGCTACTGGTGCTACACCGACAACGAACTGCGCCAGCTGGTAGACAACTTTGACACCTACAGCATTCCCCTCGATGTGCTGGTGGTCGACATGGACTGGCACTACACCGAGAAGGGCAAGGGCGCATGGACAGGCTATACCTGGAACCGCCGCCTCTTCCCCGACCCCAAGGGCTTCCTGCAGTGGGCTGGCTCGAAGCAGCTCAACGTGACCCTCAACCTGCATCCCGCCGACGGCATCAAACCCTACGAGGAACAATATCCCGCTATGGCGCGCTGGATGGGCATGAACCCCGACGAGAAGAAGGACATAGACTGGGCAGCGTCGGATAAACGGTTTATGGAGGGATGGTACAACACCGTGTTGCGCCCTATGGAGCGCGACGGAGTGAGCTTCTGGTGGTTAGACTGGCAGCAGGGACTCAACGACAAGGAGTTCCCACGGCTCGGCAACACCTGGTGGATAAACTATACCACCTTCACCGACATGGAGCGCCATCGCCAGGAGCGCCCGATGCTCTACCACCGCTGGGGCGGGCTGGGTAACCACCGCTACCAGATAGGCTTCTCGGGCGACGCCGTCATCAGCTGGAAATCGCTCGACTTCCAGCCCTACTTCAACGCCACCGCCTCCAACGTGCTCTATGGCTACTGGAGCCACGACATCGGCGGCCACATGAACGCCAACCGCATAGACCCCGAACTCTATATACGCTGGCTCCAGTTTGGTGCGCTGAGTCCCATCCTGCGTACCCACTCGACCAAGAGCTCCGCGCTCGACAAGGAACCGTGGGCCTTTGACCACCAGCACTTCAGCATCATCCGCAACACCATCCTCGAGCGCTATCGCATGGCTCCCTACATCTACACCATGGCACGCCGTGCCTACGACGAGGGTCTCTCGCTCTGCCGTCCGCTCTACTATGAGTGGCCCGAGAACGAGGAAGCCTACCAGGAGCGCAACAGCTATATGTTTGGCGACCAAATCCTGGTCAGCCCCATCACCCAGCCTATGGCAGACGGTGTGTCCCGCCACACGGTGTGGCTCCCTGGCGGCAACGACTGGTATGAGGTGGCTACGGGCACGCTGCTCAAGGGCGGACAGCGCGTGGAGCGCAACTTCCACCTCGACGAGTACCCCATGTATGTCAAGGCGGGCGCCGTCATCCCCATGTATGACAAGGTGAAGAACCTGAAATCCAACGACGAGCCCATCGTGGTGACCGTCTACCCCGGCGGCAACGGCGAGTTCTCGATGTATGAGGACAACGGCAACGACAAGGCTTATGCCACCGCCTTTGCCCGCACCCGCATGACCCAGGAGGTCGAGGGCAACAAGCTCACCGTGAAGATAGGTCGTCGCGAGGGCAGCTATGAGGGCATGCCCGAGGCACGCAAGTACAGTGTGAAGATAGTGGCACGGGCTGTGCCAGAGCAGGTTGTGGTCAACGGCAAGCCCGCGGCGTTCGACTATGACGGCAACACACTCACCGCCACCATAGCCATAGCCGACAGCGACCCCAACATCGAGAAAACAGTAGAGGTGACCTATGCCCCCGACGCCATCGATGTGGCCGACGGACTGATGGGCCAGATGCGCCGTATAGGGCAGAACAACTACAGGTTGAAGCGCCAGAAGGCCGGCATCGTCTTCGGCGAGGAACTCGGCACGATGGAGTCGACCGGTCGCGCCATCAGTTACTATCCCGACAGGATGAATGAACTCGTGGCTGCCTTCCGTGCCAACTATCAGCGGCTGCCCCAGCTGCTCGACGCCAATGGCGTGACTGAGAAACAACGTGAAATCTATCTTCGCGCCACTTATTAGGAGTGAGCGTTTGATTTATCATAATTTTCAAGGTGGAAACTACAATTTCCACCTTGTTTATTTAAGTAATAGAGGATATTTTCGTAATTTTGCACGTAGTATCTAAAGCAACAAACAATTATGGCAGAAACAAGACAAATCAAGACAGCCCTCATCTCAGTGTTCCACAAAGACGGCCTGGATGAACTGTTGAAGAAACTCAATGAAGAAGGTGTGAAATTCTTGTCGACTGGCGGCACTCAGCAGTTCATCGAATCGCTGGGTTACGAGTGTGAGAAGGTAGAGAACGTGACCTCCTATCCCTCTATCCTCGGTGGCCGTGTGAAGACCCTCCATCCCAAGGTGTTCGGAGGTATACTGGCCCGTCGCGCCAATGAGGGCGACCAGGCACAGATGAAGGAATATGACATCCCCGCCATAGACCTGGTTGTAGTAGACCTCTATCCCTTTGAGCAGACCGTGGCAAGCGGCGCATCGGATGCCGACATCATCGAGAAGATAGACATCGGCGGCATCTCGCTCATCCGTGCCGGAGCCAAGAACTTCAATGACGTGGTCATCGTGCCCAGCAAGGCCGAGTATAGCGTGCTGCTCGATATCCTCAACAAGAAGGGTGCCCAGACCGACATCGAAGACCGCAAGATGCTGGCAGCCCGCGCCTTCGGCGTAAGCAGCCACTACGACACCGCCATCCATGAGTGGTTTGTCAAGTAACAACAACGATTATTTATAGCTATAAACGATTTTTATAAATGGGATTTTTTTCATTCATTCAGGAGATTGCGATGGACCTGGGAACGGCCAACACCATCATTATCAGTGATGATAAGATTGTGGTGGACGAGCCATCGGTAGTCGCTCTCAACCGCATTGACGGCAAGATGATTGCCGTGGGCCAGAAGGCCAAGATGATGTACGAGAAGACTCACGACAACATCCGTACGGTGCGCCCCCTGCGCGACGGTGTGATTGCCGACTTCTCTGCCTGTGAGCAGATGATGCGTGGTCTTATCAAGATGGTACACTCTGGCAGCCGCCTCTTCTCGCCCTCACTGCGTATGGTAATCGGTGTGCCTTCGGGCTCTACCGAGGTTGAACTCCGTGCTGTCCGCGACAGTGCCGAGCATGCCGACGGCCGCGATGTCTATCTTATCTTTGAGCCTATGGCAGCCGCCATCGGTATCGGTATCGACGTTGAGGCTCCCGAGGGCAACATGATTGTCGACATCGGCGGTGGCAGCACCGAGATTGCCGTTATCTCTCTCGGTGGCATCGTCTCCAACAACTCTATCCGCGTGGCTGGCGATGACCTTACTTCCGACATTCAGGAGTACATGAGCCGTCAGCACAATGTGAAGGTGTCGGAACGTATGGCAGAGCGCATCAAGATACATGTGGGCTCGGCATTGACCGACCTGGGCGACGAGGCTCCGGAAGACTATGTGGTACATGGTCCTAACCGCATCACCGCACTGCCTATGGAGGTGCCTGTATGCTATCAGGAGATTGCCCACTGTCTCGACAAGACCGTGGCAAAGATTGAAAACGCCGTGCTCTCGGCTCTTGAGAACACTCCCCCCGAGCTCTATGCCGATATCGTGAAGAACGGTATCTATCTGAGCGGTGGCGGCGCCCTGCTGCGTGGTCTCGACCGTCGTCTTCAGGAGAAAATCAACATTCCTTTCCATATCGCCGAAGACCCGTTGCACAGTGTGGCACGCGGAGCTGGCATCGCGCTGAAGAATGTTGACAAGTTCTCGTTCCTGATGAGATAGTGCCAATGCGAAACCTGTTAGAGTTTCTCGGCAAGCATAACCATTGGTTTCTCTTCGTCCTATTCGAGATTATCGGACTGGTATGGCTTTTCCGCGGTCACACTTACCAGGGGAGCGTGTGGTTCTCCTCGGCAAATGTGGTGGCGGGAAAGCTCTATGAATGGGACTCTAAGGTGACGGCTTATTTCTCCCTGGGGGATATCAATGAGCAGCTCACTGCCCGCAACGTATACCTGGAGAGCCAGGTCAAGGTGCTCTCCGACCGGCTGGAACAGACTTCGGCCGACAGTACGCTGTTGGCTCAGGTCAAGGCTCAGTCGCTGGAGGGCTACAGACTCATTCCGGCCAAGGTAATCTCGAACACCATCTCAGAGAAAGACAATCTCATCACCATCGACAAGGGTGAGGCCGACGGGGTGAAGAAGGATATGGGCGTGGTAAGCGGCCACGGCGTGGTAGGCATCGTCTATCTCGCATCGGCCCACTACGCCGTCATCATCCCCGTGCTCAACCGCCAGTCAAACATCAGTTGTACCATCAAGGACCGCGGCTATTTCGGCTACCTCCACTGGGATGGCGGCTATACCGATATGGCGTATGTCGACGACGTGCCTCGCCACGCCCGTTTCCGCAAGGGCGACTACGTGGTAACCAGCGGTTACTCAGAGGTATTCCCTGCCGGTATCATGGTGGGGCAGGTCAAGTACGTGTTCAACTCGGCCGACGGACTTTCCTTCCGCTTGAAGGTAAAGCTCGCCACCGACTTTGGCAAGCTGCGCGACGTGTGTGTGGTCGACAACACTGAGCTTAGTGAGCGCATGCAGCTGCTCAACGCAGCCAAAGACTCCATCTTGCTCAAACAGAAAGATTAAAATGAAATACGGGATAGTCAAAGACATAATCTTATACGCGGTGATACTGCTGGTGCAGATATTGATACTTAATCATATCCATCTCTTCGGTGTCGCCACGCCCTTGCTCTATGTCTATCTTATCATGCTCCTTAAGCGTAACTGCCCCCGATGGGCACTGCTGCTCATTGCTTTTGTCATGGGCGTCATCGTAGACATATTCTCCGACACGTCGGGAATAGCCACCGTCAGCATGACGCTGATTGGCTTTGTCCGCCCCTACATCCTCATGCCGCTGTTGAGCCGTGAGGCTGAGGAGGATATGGCTCCGACGATGGAAAACCTGGGCACGGCGCGCTTCTTCTATTACACTCTGATAGTGGTGACCATCTACTGCCTCGTATTCTTTACTCTGGAGGCGTTCTGCTTCTACAACTGGCCCCAATGGCTGGCCTGCGCGTTGTCGAGCACCATCCTCACCACAATGCTGATACTGGTAATCGAAAACGCAAGGAAGCTGTAAATGAAAGACTTCAACCTGGAGAACCGGCGCTTCGTCATCGGAGGCGTGGCCGTCGTCATTGTCGTGGTTTACATCATCCGCCTATTCACGCTGCAGCTGATGAGCGATGACTACAAGCGCAATGCCGACAGTAACGCTTTCCTCAAGAAGATAGACTATCCCTCGCGTGGTGTCATCTACGACCGCAACGGCAATCTGCTGGTCTACAACCAGCCTGCCTATGACATCATGGTGGTGATGAACGAAGAGAAGGGCCATATCGATACCCTCGAGTTCTGTCAGGCGCTGGGTATCACCAAGGAGTTTTTCATCCGTCGTATGAACGACATCAAGGACCGCAGCAAGAACCCCGGCTATTCGCGGTTTACCCAGCAACTGTTCTTGTCGCAGCTCTCTGACCAGGAGTTCAGTATGTTCCGGGAGAAGATGTTCCGCTTCCCCGGTTTCTATGTGCAGAAGCGCAGCATCCGTCAGTACCAGTATCCCAATGCAGCCCACGTCCTGGGCGATGTGGCCGAGGTCTCTGAGGCCAATATCGAGGACGATGACTACTACCAGGCTGGCGACTACATCGGCAAGCAGGGTGTGGAGAAATCGTATGAGAAACAGCTGCGTGGCGAGAAGGGTATACAGATTCTCCTGCGCGATGCCCACGGCCGCATCCAGGGTAGCTATCAGCATGGCCAGCTCGACCGTCGGCCTGTGGCTGGTAAAGACCTTACGCTCAGTATCGATATCAAGCTCCAAGCCTTGGGCGAGCGGTTGCTCGAGGGCAAGATAGGCTCTATCGTGGCCATCGAACCTTCCACAGGCGAGGTGCTGTGCATGGTCTCTTCCCCCACTTACGACCCGCGCATCATGGTGGGTCGCCAACGTGGCAAGAATCACCTCGCGCTGGCCCGCAACCCGTGGAAACCTCTGCTCAACCGTTCTACGATGGGCCAGTATCCTCCCGGCTCTACCTTCAAGACATCCCAGGCTCTCACCTATATGTCTGAGGGTATCATCACTCCCGCCACCTCTTTCCCCTGCCATCGCGGCTTCTATTATCGTGGTCTCCACGTTGGCTGCCACTCCCATGCGTCGCCCATCTCCATGATTAATGCTATCGGTACCTCCTGCAATGCTTACTTCTGCTGGGGCCTCTACCACATGGTGGGCAACCGGCGTAAGTACGCCAACAGTGCTGCTGCCCTCGACGTGTGGCGCGATTACATGAAGAGTATGGGATTTGGTTACCGGCTCGGTATTGACTTGCCCGGCGAGAAGCGAGGGTTCATCCCCAACGGTATGTTCTATGACAAGGCTTACCATGGTGCATGGAACGGCCTTACAGTTATCAGTATTTCCATTGGGCAGGGTGAAGTCAACCTTACACCGCTCCAAATCGCCAACCTCGGTGCCACTATCGCCAACAGAGGTTATTACTATACCCCCCACGTGGTGCGCAAGGTGGCTGGAGAGCCCCTCGACACCGCCTTCACTCGTCGCCATTACACCAAAGCAAGTCGCCGCGCTTACGAATATGTCGTTGCCGGCATGCGAGCTTCGGTCCTCCGAGGTACGAGCCGTTCGATGAACCGTGCCGACTATGAAGCCTGCGGTAAGACGGGTACTGCGCAGAACAGAGGTCATGACCACTCCGTTTTCATGGGCTTCGCGCCGATGAACGACCCGCGTATAGCCATTGCCGTGTATGTCGAGAACGGTGGATGGGGTGCCGACTATGGTGTGCCCATTGGCGACCTGATGATGGAACAATATATTAAGGGAAAACTGTCGCCTGCGTCGGAAGCCAAGGCCGCAGTATTCCAGAAGAAACGTATAGCTTATGGTTCAAGCAATAGATAACAATCAGGGCGTGTTTCGCTCTCTGGACAAGTGGACGGTGTTCATCTACGTGGCGCTGCTCGTCTTCGGATGGATAAGTGTCTGCGGAGCCAGCTATACCTATGGCTCGACCGATATATTCAGCATGGGCTCGCGCTCGGGTATGCAGATCGTGTGGATAGGTACCTCCTTAGCGTTGGGATTTGTCATCCTGATGACCGACTCGCGCATGTACGACACCTTTGCCTACGTCATCTATGGTGTGCTGCTCTTGCTGCTGTTTGTGACTATCTTCAACCCTCACGAAATCAAGGGCTCGCGCTCGTGGCTTGTCCTTGGACCGCTGCGATTGCAGCCGGCCGAGTTTGCCAAGTTCGCCACGGCGCTCGCGGTGTCCAAGCTCATGAGCAGTTATGGCTTTGACATCCACCGATGGCGCCACTTCGCGATGGCGATTGGCGTGGTGGTGCTACCGATGCTCTTCATCGTCGGGCAGAAGGAGACTGGCTCGGCGCTGGTTTACCTCTCGTTTTTCCTGATGTTCTACCGCGAAGGCATGCAGGGCAGCATCCTCTTTTCGGGTGTGGCGATGGTCATCTATTTTGTCGTCGGCATCAAGTACGAGAACGTGATGCTCATGGACACCCCCACCTCGGTGGGCAAGTATGTCGTCCTGCTGTTGGCGCAGATTTTCACTACCGGCATGGTCGCCTCCTACTGCAAGTCGCCCAAGACCGTGCGCATCATGGCCATAGCCGTGGCTTCCACCACCCTCATAGCCACCCTCGTAGCCCGCTTCATCGTAGCCTTCGACATCGTGTGGATACAGCTTGCCACCATCGTCGCCATGGCGATTTTCCTCATCTATCAGGGGCTTTCCACCCGCATCCGCAGCTTCTTCTACATCTCGCTGTTCTGTATCGGCTCGGTGCTTTTCTTCTACTCTGCCGACTATATGCTCAACGATGTGATGAAGCCCCACCAGCGTGTGCGCATCAATGTGCTCTTGGGACTCGAGGAAGACCTCTCCGGAGCCGGTTACAATGTCCATCAGAGTGAGATAGCGATAGGTTCAGGCGGACTCAAGGGCAAAGGCTTCCTCAACGGAACCCAGACCAAGCTCAAGTACGTGCCCGAGCAAGACACCGACTTCATCTTCTGCACCGTGGGTGAGGAAGAGGGCTTTGTAGGGTCGGCAGGTGTGCTGCTGCTCTTTCTCGCGCTCATCCTGCGGCTTATCCACTTGGCCGAGCGGCAGACCTTCAAGTTCGGGCGCATCTATGGCTACTGTGTGCTGAGTGTCTTCCTCTTCCATGTGTTTATCAATGTGGGCATGGTGCTTGGCCTTACCCCCGTCATCGGCATCCCCTTGCCCTTCTTCAGTTACGGCGGTTCGTCGTTGTGGGGCTTTACCATCCTCCTGTTTATCTTCCTCCGCATCGATGCCGCCCGCAACCAGCGTGTTTAGGCTTACAAAATAAAAACCAACGGTCCCCCTCTCCGGTTACCGTTGGTTTTGTCTTATCTGTTGTCGGCTTTCTTTCCGCCGCTTTGGTCTTCCCGAGCTGGGGACTTGTGCCCCTGTCAGCCGGCACTCACTCCCGTCCCCTATATATATAATAAGGTGTAGTCCCGATTGCTTATCTGCCTGACGGAATCAATCCATCCGTCTGACGGAGATACCCACGTCGCTCACACCCGGCAGGATGTCGCGCTTCATGTCGTGGCGCACGGTGATGTGCATGCTGTCGTTGGCGTTGAGCCTCAGTCTGCGTACCTCGGTGTTGTATTCAAAGCAACTTATGCCGCCCGTTTTCTGTGTGCTGTTGGTCTTCACCAGTCGGCAGTCGAGTGTATCTCTCAGCGTGGTGCCTTCGGGCAGAATGGTCTGGTCTACGATGAGCGTGATGGCGACGAAGGGGAAGTCGTAGTCGGTGCGCAGCCCCAGTTCTACGAGGTAGTCGCCCGCCTGAGCCATCTTTGCCACGTCGTAGCACAGGGTGTCGTTGCGCTCCCATCCCTCCAGCGACGTGTGGCGGTAGGTGTCATACACCTTGCCGTCGCATGCCGTGAGTATCATCATCACGATGCCTGTCAGCAGCCCCAGATTTCTCATTCCTCCTTATTGTTCTTAGGCGCGTTCTGCTGTCTGTCCCTGTTGCCTTGACGACGCTGACCCTGTTGGCGGCGATTGTCCTGGCGGTTGCGCTTCTGGCCGTCGCGACCTTGCTTCTGGCCGTCGCGGTTCTGGTTCTGGCCCTCACGCCCCTTGTTGTGCTCGTCGCGGTTCTGGTTCTGGGCGTCCCCCTGTTTGGGTTCCTGACCCTGCTGTTGCTTTCCGCCCTGCTGCTGTTTCTGGTTGCCGTTGCCCTTGGGCTTGTTGCCGCCTTTGCGCTTGCGCTTGCTGCGGTCAAATCGGCTGATGTCGGCGTCTTCGAGCAGGTCGAGCGACTTCTTTTCCACCTTGGCGGTGCCGTCTTCGAGCAGACTCAGCGGCTTTTCGCCCTGCTTGTTCATCTCGATGATGGCGTGAGCCCTCTCGGCGCTGATGGTCTCCAGATTGGCTGCCAGGTTCTTGTCGGTCGAGTAGGTGATGAGCCCCGCCAGCACGTCGGTCTTGAACTGATAGTAGTCGTTGTCCTTGGTCTGCAGCACAGCGTCCTTGGCGGGCATCTTGCGGTTGGCCTCTACATAGTCGTCTATCTCGTAGTTCATGCAGCACTTGAGCTTGGCACACATACCCGCCAACTTTTGCGGGTTGAGCGAGATGCCTTGGTATCTGGCGGCGTTGGTGCTCACGCTTACGAAGTTCTTCATCCATGTGGCGCAGCAGAGCTCCCTTCCGCAGGGACCCGTTCCGCCGATGCGTCCAGCCTCCTGACGCGCACCTATCTGCTTCATCTCGATGCGCACGTGGAAGGTCTCTGCCAGCACCTTGATGAGCTGGCGGAAGTCTACGCGCTCGTCGGCGATGTAGTAGAATATGGCCTTGTTGCCGTCGCCTTGATATTCCACGTCGCCTATCTTCATCTGGAGCCCCAGGTCTTTGGCTATCTGTCGGCTCTGTATCATGGTGCCGTGCTCGCGGCTCTTTGCCTCGCGATACTTGTCCATGTCGATGGGCTTGGCGATGCGGTAGATGCGGCGTATGTCGTCTGCCGACTTCAGGTTGGCCTTCTTCAGCTGCAGCTTTACCAGTCTGCCGGTGAGGGTCACCACTCCGATGTCGTGGCCGGGGTTTGCCTCTACCGCCACGGTGTCGCCCTTCTTCAGTTCCAGGTTGTTCACGTTGTGGTAGTAGCCCTTGCGGGTGTTCTTGAACTGTACTTCCACCAGGTCGGTCTCCTCGTCGTTGCCGGGGATGTCTGCCAGCCAGTCATAGGTATTGAGCTGGTTGTCCTGGCGGCCGCAGCCACAGCAACTCAGACCTCTATCGGTGTCGCAGCAGAGTTTATATTTGTTACTCATTGTCTCGTTTTTGCTTTTTATGGGTTTATATATGGTGTCACTTACGACTTATTTCTGTTTCAACAGCATAATCATGTTGAGGGCCAGGTCAAACATCACGATTTTAGGTGTGACGTTCTGGCCTATCTCTTTCATCGATTTCTCCAGCTCTTCGGCTATCCCTATCACGTTGTGCTCGTTGACGAAGGGCGCGAAGTTGCGGGCGAACGCCTCTTCCTGCGCCGTCATATAGCAGAGGTCGGCGTTGTGGAAGTTGTACATGAAGTTCTCTCTCGTCATGCGGCTGAAGTATGCCAGCATGCGGCGCTGCTTTTCGCGTCCCAGCTGCGCCACATCCTCGCTCCAGGTCTTCAGGTCCTTGATGTTGCGCATATAGGCCAGTCGCATGAGCGTCTTGAAGAGTTCCAGCATCTCGGCGTTTTCGTTGTCGGCGTCCAGCGCCTCGAGGGCTCTGAGCCAGCTGCCACTGGCCAAGTGGGCTATGCGCTTGGCGTCGTCGTCGGCTATGCCCCTCTTCTCGGTGAGCGCCTGCTCGATGTCGTGGTCTTCGATGCGCTTCATGTCTATGCGCTGCACGCGGCTGCGAATGGTCTCGAGCAGCTTGTCGGGCTCGTCGCTCACGAGCAGGAACACCGTCTGCATGGGCGGTTCCTCGAGCAGCTTGAGTATCTTGTTGGCGCAGACCACGTTCATGCGTTCGGGCAGCCAGATGACTACCACCTTGTAGCCGCCTTGGCTCGACTTGAGGCTCAGCTTGCGTATCAGCGCCTCGCTCTCTGCCTCAAATATCACCGCCTGCTGGTTGGCCACCTTGATGCGCTTCAGCCAGCGGTCCATGGTGAAGTAGGGGCTCGCCAGGAGCATGTCGCGCCATTCCCTCACAAAGTCGTCGCATACCACCTTGGTCTCGCTGGTGGCGCCGGCGGGCTTGACGATGGGGAAGCTGAAGTGCAGGTCGGGGTGCTCCCACTTCTTGAGCATGGCGCTTTCGCCCAGCAGATAGGAGGCCAGCGCCAGCGCCATAGCCATCTTGCCGCAGCCGTCGGGGCCGCAGAACATGAGCGCGTGGGGCAGCCTGTGCTCCTCTGCCATCTGCATGAGACGCTCCTTGGTCTCCTTCTGTCCTATTACCTCGTCAAATGTCATATCAGTCGTCTCGTTACCTCAGCCACGCTGTTCACTGCCGACACCGTGTAGAAGTGTATGTTGTTGATACCATGGGCGTAGAGCTCCTGGCATTGGTGTGTGGCCCACTCTATGCCCAGCTGCTTGGCGTCGTCGTCGGTCTTGCAGCGCTTCACTTCGGCTGCCAGCTCCTGGGGCAGGTCGCAGTGGAAGGTCTTGGGCACCACGGTGAGCTGCGAGAGCTTGGCGAGGGGCTTGATGCCGGGGATGATGGGGATGGTGATGCCCATGGCGCGCGCCTTGTCTACGTAGTCGAAGTACTTGCTGTTGTCGTAGAAGAGCTGGGTCACGGCATACTCGGCACCCATGTCCTGCTTCATCTTCAGATAGCCCATGTCCATCTCCATATTGGGCGCCTCGTCGTGCTTCTCGGGGTAGCACGCCACGCCATAGCCGAAGGGCGTGCCCGGCACCTTGATGGCGCTGCCGTCGGCAAAGTAGCCGCTGTTGAAGCGGTTTACCTGCTCTATCAGGTCGGTGGTGTGGGCGTGGCCGCCAGCCACGGGGGTAAACACGCGGTCGTCCTTGGCCTTGTCGCCACGCAGCAACAGCAGGTTTTCGATGCCCAGAAACTGGAGGTCCAGCAGCTCATACTCGATGTGCTCGATGGTGGCGCCGCTGCATATCACGTGGGGGATGACGGGGATGCCATACTTCTGCTGGATGGCGGCGGCTATCGCCACGGTACCGGGGCGGCGGCGTATGCGCATGCGCTCAAACTGGCCATTGTCCAGCTTGCGATACACATACTCGCTGTGGTGGGTGGTGATGTTGATATAGAGAGGGTCAAACTCTTTCAGCTTGTCGATAGTGGCAAAGAGCTTGCCCGTTCCCGTGCCCTTGAGTGGGGGCAGAACCTCGAACGAGAAGTTCTTCTTGTCTTTATGGATGTTGATGAGTTCTACAACTTTCATGATGATTTCTTGCAGTTAGATGGGGCGTGGTTATATATTTTGCAAAGTTAGTAAAAAAAAACAGCATACTCTTCGTTTTTAGCGGTTTTTCTCATACACTTCTTCCAATGATTTCCCCGCTCTCTGCCACTGCCGCCGCCTCTATCGCCGCTGCCGGTGGGGTAGGGCCCGCCGCCTGTGGCTCGCCCGTGGCGTCGCCGGGGGGCTCTGCTGCCGCCCTTGTCGCCGCTGGAGCCGCATTGGCTGGCTCGTATCATACGATACGTGGGCTCGTGCCTATTGTTACGTGCCCTCGTGTCATACGATACGTGCGCTCGTGTCTTCCGTTACGAGCCGGCAGCGTTGGTCTCCACGTGGCAGCACGTGGTGGCGGCGCCAGCATCTGTCTCCGCTCCTTTTCTTGTGTGCCCTTGGCTTCTTCGTGAGCGACATAATTGCCTCTGCCGGGGCAAAAAGTCGGCGTTTTGTTTGGTGCTTTCTCCGACTTGGACTACCTTTGCACCATACTAATATCATCAACGACAATGAAGAAACTCGCTATTATCAGTTTGTGCATGCTCCTGGCGCTAAGCGTCAAGGCAGGCAAGGTAGATACGGTGCTGGTACACAGCACGGTGATGAACAAGGATGTCAAGACGGTGGTCATCACACCCACCGAGACCAAGAAAAACCGCGACCAGCGCTATCCGGTGCTCTATCTGCTCCACGGCGCCACGGGCAACTGCAAGTATTATCTCGAGAAGGTCAAGGCCACGCTCCCCGAGATAGCCGACGAGAAGGGTATGATATTCGTCACCCCCGACGCGCTCAACTCGTGGTATATAGACAGCCCCATCAACAAGAACCTGCAGTACGAAACCTTCACCTCCAAGGAACTGGTCGAGTATATCGACAGCCACTATCGCACCATCGCCGACCGCAAGGGTCGCGCAGTGACGGGGCTGAGCATGGGTGGTCATGGCGCGCTCTATCTGGCGTTCCGCCACAAGGATGTCTATGGCGCCTGTGGCAGCATGAGTGGTGGTGTAGACTTCCGTGGCTTCCCGCAGAACTGGGAAATCAAGCGGTCGCTCGGCGAGATGGCTCACAACCGCAAGCGCTGGGATGCCCATGTGGTGGTCAACCAGATTGGCCGCATCCAGAACCATGACCTCGACATCATCATCGACTGTGGCGAGGGCGACTTCTTCCTCGAGTGCAACAAGTCGCTCCACGAGCGTCTGCTCGGCCGTGGCATCGACCACGATTTCATCCTGCGTCCCGGTGCCCACAATGCGCAGTATTGGCACAACAGCATAGACTATCAGCTCCTCTTCTTCCAGAAGTTCTTTGCGAAGAAGTAGGGGGATGAGAGGCTTTTCTGCCTTGGCAACTCTGTAGGAGTTGCCAAGGCTTGTGGCCTTTCCACCGTGGTTTTTTATCTGCTTGCCTCCACATGGGGCTGAAATAAACACAAAAAGCCGTGGGCACTGCTGGCGGCTTCGCCTTGGTGGTGCCGGTGGTGCCGACCGTCGGAAAACAAGTTTTCCTTCGTGTCGTCACCGCCATCCCCACCGTCATGCGGTGCATGACGCCAGCAGTGACCACGGTAAAAAAAGCCGCCGTTGGCGGTAAAAAAAGTCCGGCTGGCGCCGGTACAAAAACAGCTGCTTGGGAGAAGCCCCTCCCCAGCCCTCCTAATGCCCCTCCCCAACCCTCCCAAGGGGCGGGAGTCCATTCCTGCTGTGTTTTAGGTGGTTTTGTGGAACGCCCTCCCTTG
>NZ_NPJK01000002.1:0-48664 GCF_002251285.1 Prevotella sp. P5-64 | reverse complement strand
GTGGTAGAGCGAGGTGGGGTGGAACTGTACAAACTCCATGTCCTGTACGGTGCCCTTGGCGCGGTAGACCATAGCCTCGCCGTCGCCCGTGGCAATCACGGGGTTGGTGGTGGTCTGGTAGACGGCTCCGCAGCCACCGGTACACATCACGGTGACCTTGCTCAGATAGGTGTCTACCTTCTGGGTGTCGGGGTCGAGCACGTAGGCTCCATAGCAGTTGATATAGGGAGTGCGTCGGGTGACGCGCGCACCGAGGTGGTGCTGGGTAATAATCTCTACGGCAAAATGGTTTTCCTTGATATCGATGTCGGGGTTGCTGCGCACGGCTTCCATCAGACCGCGCTGTATCTCGGCACCGGTGTCGTCGGCATGGTGCAGGATGCGGAACTCGGAGTGGCCTCCCTCGCGGTGCAGGTCGAACTCGCCGTTGTCCTTGCGGTCGAAGTTGACACCCCAGTTGACGAGCTCCTTGATCTGCTCGGGCGCCATCGTCACTACCTGCTCTACGGCCTTGGGGTCGCTGATGTAGTCACCGGCTATCATGGTGTCCTCGATATGCTTTTTGAAATTGTCTTTCAGCAGATTGGTTACCGACGCCACTCCGCCTTGGGCAAAGTAGGTGTTAGCTTCGTTGAGCGATGTCTTGCATATCATGCAGACCTTACCTTTATGTGCTCTCGCTACCTTAAGCGCATAACTCATTCCGGCTACGCCTGAGCCGATAATGAGAAAATCGTACTTGTAAACCATATTTATCTTATTTCGGTGCAAATTTACTAAAAATTATAATAATCATAACTCTTTTGGCAATTAAATTCGTAATTTTGCATACAGTTATTATGAACAGGATATTCCATTACAGGGTTACGGCCATCGATGTGAGTGCCATCGTGCTCATGGCTTTGCTCTCCTTCTACTTCTTCTGGATGCAGAGGGTGGTGGTGGCGCTGCCTGTGGCAGCCGTGTGGGTGCTGATGGTCGAGCGCGTGCTCCATACCACCTATTCCTTCACCCCCGAGGCCCTCGTGGTGAGCGGTGGTCGCTTCTCGCGTACCCGCAGCATTGCCTATGCCGATGTAAGCCGCTGCCAGACGATGACAAACTGCTTCGGGCTGGTCGGCTATGTACTCGTAGAGTATGGCAAGGGCAGGTCGCTGAGTCTGAAACCACAGATGGAACAGCTGTTTGTAGATGAAATGACAAAGAGAATAACTGTTAAACAATGACGCATACCTATTTATATATATTAGGTTGGCTGCTGATGTGGCTGACCGCAGTTCCCGTACAGGCCCAGGACGTAGCGGGCGAGGACGAGACAGTGGGGGGGACTCTGCCTGCCGACACCCTCGTGCGCGACTCGCTCTCGCTGAAGTGGCCACAGTCTGCCGTACATGGCATCGACCGTCTCCTCGAGGCCGATATGTTCCAGACCTCTCAGGTAGGGCTCATGGTCTATGACCTCACAGCCGACTCTGTCATCTACCGTCACAACGAGCGGCAGATGATGCGTCCGGCGTCGACCATGAAGCTGCTCACCGCCATTGCCGCCATCGACCGTCTCGGCGGTTCGTATCAGACCAAGACCGAGCTGTGCTATACCGGGCATATCGCCAACCGTACCCTCGAGGGCGACATCTACTGCGTGGGTGGCATGGACCCCCTCTTCAATGCCGATGATATGTCAGCCTTTGTCGAGAGCATCCGTAAGATGGGCGTCGACACTATCCGCGGCCACCTCTATGCCGACAAGAGCATGAAGGACTACGACCTGCTGGGCGAGGGATGGTGCTGGGACGACGACAACCCCGTGCTCACGCCCCTCATCTATGGCCGCAAGGACCAGTTTATGGAGCGCTTTGAGCGTGAACTGCGCGAGTCGGGGCTTGTGGTCCAGGCTTTTGCCTCTACCGCCGTCAAGCCCGACACAGCCTTCTGCATCTGCGCCCGTTATCACACCATCGACCAGATACTCATGCGTATGATGAAAGAGAGCGACAATCTCTATGCCGAGTCGCTCTTCTATCAGCTCGCTGCCTCGGGTGGCGCCCGTCCGGCTTCAGCCCGTCACGCCCGCCAGTATATCCGTCGCCTTATAGACAAGGTGGGGCTCCACGGCCAGCGCTACCGCATTGCCGATGGTTCGGGTCTGTCGCTCTACAACTATGTCACCGCCGAACTCGAGGTGCGTCTGCTCCGCTATGCCTATCGTTATCAGAATATCTATATTCATCTGCTCCCTTCGTTGCCTAAGGCAGGAGTAGATGGCACTCTGGAAAAGCGTATGCACGGAACCTTCACCAAGGATAACGTCAAGGCAAAGACCGGCACCCTCACCGGTGTCATCTCGTTGGCAGGCTACTGCACTGCCGCCAACGGTCACCAGCTCTGTTTCGCCATACTCAACCAGGGAGTGATGCGCGCCAGCGATGCCCGCCACTTCCAGGACCGCGTCTGCGAAGTCCTCTGCAATCCGCAGTG
The DNA here is from genome assembly GCF_002251285.1 of Prevotella sp. P5-64. Taxonomy (NCBI): domain Bacteria; kingdom Pseudomonadati; phylum Bacteroidota; class Bacteroidia; order Bacteroidales; family Prevotellaceae; genus Prevotella; species Prevotella sp. P5-64. The sequence goes on along the minus strand of NZ_NPJK01000002.1, from coordinate 46,186 downwards.
ATTGGCGGGAGAGGGGGAAGGTAGCAGGATGTGAGCGGAGGTGATAGCGTGTTGCGCTTAGCCGTATGTGTTATATGTCGCGTGTGGTTCCATATCCTTGAATATGCTATCGCAAGAAACTACAAAAAGATTTGTGGCTTTTCAGGGCTTCGCCCTTTGCGTCCGTGTGTGTCGGGAAATATCTCGAGAGCATGCTCTCGGATATTCCCCGCCACCCCCATCCGCGCCTGCCTTGTGGCAGGCTGAAAAGCCGCAAATACAAAAAGTCCGCCGTTGGCGGTAAAAAAGTCCGGCTAACGCCGGTACAAAAAAAGATTACCTTATTTTATATCGGCAGGTGTCAAACAGATGGAATAACACAATCAGCTGTTTTTTTACCGCCAAAGGCGGACTTTTTTTACGGCCACCGGCCGCTTTTTGAACCATGCCGGCTGTTGTCGTCATGCGAAGCATGGCGTTGGGGATGGCGGCGACGACAATGAGGAAAACGAGTTTTCCGACTGGCGTCACCGTCAGCCACAAAAAGGCGAAGCCGACAACAGTTGGCATGGCTTTTTGTGTTTATATCACCCCCTGATTGAGGCAGCTAATAATGGTTTAATCCCGCAATTGAAACCTTGTTTCCTGCCGTGGTAACGCCTTCGGCTAACCGCAACTCTTACAGAGTAGCTAAGTAGGGTGGTGTTCTTACCCAGGGTAGAGGCGCTGCGCACCTCAACCCTGGGCTATGAAATCGCAACTCCTACAGAGTTGCTGCTGCTTGCGGGCCATAATTCATCGTTGATGATGCGCCCGCCAAGGGTTATATATAATTTGGTTGTTGTCGATGATATGCACACCAACAACCATGTATGGTTATACCATCGTAGGCGGTGCGCATCCCTGGCAACTCTGTAGGAGTTGCGTTTCCTCAGCCCAGGGTTGCGGGCGAAGCACGCTACCCTGGGTAAGCGATCAACTAATATAGCTACTCTGTAAGAGTTGCGATTAGCCGTAGGCGTTACCAACCTTTCAACCCTCTACTATGTCCCCTTATATATATAAATAGGTATAGGGGGAAACGCAATTATTTTCTGATTAGTCCCCGTGGTTCTGGAATTGCGCAAATTTTGCGCTAAAAATTACCTGCTGTAACGCAATTTTCACCTTAAAAAGTTTTTGGGTCTCATAATTAATTGTAAATTTGCATCAGCATCATCTTAATAATTGATAAAATATGAGTAAAAAATGTAGTTTAACATTACTCTTTTTCTTGCTTTTCATGCCTTTGTCTCTTTTGGCACAAGAGATAACGGTCAAGGGAAAAGTCTCTGAGAAAGGTACTGGCGAACCCTTGCCGGGCGCAAGCGTAGTAGTCCAGAAATCCACAAAGGGTGTTATGACCGACGTTGATGGTGGCTATGAAATCAAAGTCAAGCCAACCGACAAACTTGTGTTCTCCTACGTAGGTATGGAGGACAAAGTCGTTACCGTGGGAAACCAGACAGTTATCAATGTAGAGCTTGCCCCCAAGGGTAACGAGCTTGACGAGGTAACGGTCGTAGCCTACGGTAAGCAGAAGAAGGAGAGTATCACCGCGTCTATTACCACGGTCAACGCCAAGGACCTGCGCGTACCATCGAGCAGCTTTACCCAGTCGTTTGCCGGTAACATCGCTGGTATGATAGCCTACACCCGCTCGGGTGAGCCGGGCCAGGACAACACCGACTTCTTCGTTCGTGGCGTCACCACGTTCGGCGAGGGTGGCTCCAACCCTCTTATCTTGATCGACAACATCGAGCTGACCACAACAGACCTTAACCGTCTGCGTCCCGATGACATCGAGAGTTTCTCTATCCTCAAGGATGCGTCGGCCGCAGCCCTCTACGGAGCCCGCGGTGCCAACGGTGTCATCCTGGTTACCACCAAGCGTGGTGAGGAGGGTCCCGCCAAGATTTTCGGACGTATAGAGCACTCTATCTCAAGTCCTACCAAGAAGGTGGAGATAGCCGACCCCGTAACCTACATGCAGTGTTACAACGAGGCCCTGCTGTCGCGCAATCCCAGCAACATTGACGACCTCATCTACAGCCAGGACAAGATAGAGAACACGGGCAAGCCTGGTGCCAACCGCATCATCTACCCTGCCAACGACTGGTACAACATGCTGTTCAAGAACACCGCACAGAGCACCCGTGCCGATGTGTCTATCCGAGGTGGTGGTAAGGTGGCTACCTATTATATATCGGGAGCCTTCACCCAGGATAGCGGTATCCTGAAGGTGGACCACCGCAACAGCTTCAACAACAACATTGACAGCAAGGTCTACACCATGCGTGCCAACGTGGATGTCAATGTTACCAAGACCACCAAGGTGGGCCTGCGCCTTACCGGCAACTTTGACGACTACACCGGCCCGATGTCTTCGGGTAACGAGATGTTTGTCAATGTAATGCACGCCGACCCCGTATTATTCCCCGCCTACTATCCCATGGACAATGACCATATAGGCATCAAGCACATCATGTTCGGTAACTACGAGACGGGCGGATACATCAACCCATACGCCGAGATGGTTCGCGGCTACAAAGACTACCAGCGCTCGCAGATGATAGCCGCCGTACAGCTGGACCAGGATCTGAGTTTCATCACCAAGGGCCTGAAGTTCACCACCCTCTTTAACCTTACGCGCCTTTCTGACTTTACCACCAAGCGTTACTTCAAACCTTACTGGTATCAGCTGGGCAGCTACGACTCGTACACAGGCGAGTACCATATTAACCGTATCAATGAGGATGGTACAGACTATCTGACCTATGAAGAAGGAAAGAAGAACGTGACCAACACCATGTACTGGGAAAGCCGCCTGTACTGGAACCAGCACTTTGACGTTCACTCCCTGGGTGCCCTGTTGGTATTCACCACCCGCGAGCAGCGCAATGCCAACGCCGGCAGCCTGCAGCTCTCGCTGCCCTCGCGTAACGTGAGCCTGGCAGGCCGATTGACTTACGGCTATGACGACCGCTACTTTGCCGAGTTCAACTTCGGTTACAACGGTTCTGAGCGTTTCTCTAAGGAGCACCGCTGGGGTTTCTTCCCCTCAATGAGTTTCGGCTGGATGATGTCTAACGAGAAGTTCTTCAAGCCATTGGAGAAGATTATCACCAAGCTGAAGCTGCGCTACTCTTACGGTCTCGTAGGTAACGACAACATCGGAAAGGCAACCAACCGCTTCTTCTATCTCTCTGAGATGAATATGAACTCTGGCTCGGCCGCATCGCACTTCGGCAACAACCTGCAGACCGCCTATAACGGCATCACCTTTAAGCGTTATGCCAACGCAGCCATTACATGGGAACGCTCCAAGAAGCAGAACTTCGGAGTGGAACTCCAGCTGTACAAGGACTTGGACATTATAGCCGAATACTACAACGAGAAGCGTACCGATATATATATGAGCCGTGCAGACATTCCGTCGACTATGGGTCTGCAGACCGCTATCAGCGCCAACATCGGCGAGGCCTCTGCACACGGTGTAGACATCCAGCTCGAATACAAGAAAAACTGGAACAAGGATCTCTGGACATCGGCCCGCGGTAACTTCACTTTTGCCCGCAGCAAGTACGAGGTTTACGAGGAGCCCACCTATGCCGAGTCTTATCGCCAGCACAAGGGCTACTCTATCAAACAGAAATGGGGTTACATAGCCGAGCGTCTGTTCGTAGACGACGAGGAGGCCGCTAACAGCCCGTCGCAGGCCGGTTTTGGTTCGCAGTACGGCGGTGGTGACATCAAGTACACCGACGTAAACAAAGATGGTATCATCAACGAGGCCGATATGGTGCCCATTGGTAACCCCACCTCACCAGAGTTTATCTATGGTTTCGGTGTGTCGGTAGGCTACAAGGGCTTCGACTGCTCGGTATTCTTCCAGGGCCTGGCCAACGAGTCGTTCTGGATCAACGCCAGTGGCTACAGCAAGAACAACACTGGCGGTATGGCCCCATTCTACCAGCACACCCAGTTGCTCAAGTCTATCGCCGACGACCACTGGAGCGAGGACAACCGCAACCTGTATGCCTTCTGGCCCCGCCTGAGCACCTATCTTAACAACAACAACACGCCGACCAGTACTTGGTGGATGCGCGACGGCTCGTTCCTGCGCCTGAAGCAGATGGAGTTAGGTTACACCATTCCACGCAATCTCACCAAGAAGTGGCACATGGACAGTCTGCGCTTCTACGTATCGGGTACCAACCTGCTCAACTGGAGCAGCTTCAAGATGTGGGACCCCGAGCAGGGAGCCTCAGCCTTGAACTATCCGCTGCAGCGTACTATCAATATCGGCTTAAACGTTACCTTCCAATAAAACAGACCATATTATGTTGAAGATATTTAACAAAATCAAGACTTCGGTACTGATTGCCGGTGTAGCCCTGATGAGCCTTGCATCGTGCAACGATTACCTTGATGTAGTGCCCGATGGCGGCGACCCCACACTGGACGACGCCTTCAACCTTCGCTCCACAGCCATCCGTTATCGTGGTACCTGCTATTCATATATGCAGAAAGACGGTTTCGGAAGTGGCGACCCGGCTCTGCTCGGTGGTGACGAGTTGTGGGATCTCTATCCCCGTACCACCCAAAAGTACATCGGCCAGACCATGACCATGATAGCCCGTGGTCTGCAGAGCAAGTCCAATGTATATGGCAATGACTGGGATCATTACTTTACGGCCATTCGCGACTGCGACAACCTGATAGACAACGTGGACAAAGTGCCTGACATGACCGATGAGGAGAAGGCGCAGTGGAAGGCCGAGGGACGGTTCCTCAAGGCTTACTACCACTTCTGCCTTATCCGCAAGTGGGGTGCCATCCCTATCACCAAGCACAGTCTGCCCATGGATGCCAGCGTAGAAGAGGTCCGTGTTTACCGCGACCCCATCGACAGCTGTTTCAACTTTGTCCTGGACGAGATAGACAAGGCCATCCCCTATCTGTCTGAGTCGTTTGACGAGAGTGAGTATGGCTATGTCACCAAGGCTGCCGCTGCTGCCATGAAGGCCCGTGTGGCCTGCTATGCTGCCAGCCCCCTGTTTAATGGCAACGAGGATCAGAAGAACCTCGTTGACAAGCGCGGCGTACAGCTCTTCCCGGCTAAGACCGAGGAGCAGAAGTTGGAGCGTTGGAAGTATGCCATGCAGGCTTGTAAGGATGCCATCGATGAGTGCGAGAAGGTTAACATCAAGTTGTACACAGGCCAGGACATTACCCTGCGTCTGGGCGACAACGACACGCTGAAGACCGATCTCATACTGCGTGGTACACTCTGTCAGCCCTGGAACACAGAACTCATCTGGGGCAACACCCAGCTCTCATGGGGAAGCAGCGAGCGCCAGTATTGGCAGATGCTCGCCACGGTAGACCTCCAGGCCAAGACACTCGGAATGAGTGGCCCCATCACTGGTTACCGCTGCGTTGGTGTGCCTCTGAAGATAGCCGAGGAGTTCTACACCAAGCACGGAGTGCCAATCACGGTTGACAGGGATCGCCAGAACGGCTGGAACGAGCTTGATATTGTACGTGGCGACGAGGCCCACAAATACTATATAGAGAAAGGCTACGAGACCGTTAAGCTCAACTTCGACCGCGAACCCCGTTTCTATGCCTACTTAGGCTTCGATGGTGGTAAATGGCTCGGTCAGTTGCCCGAGGCCACCCTGCAAAAGGCTCCTGGCCAGCTCTCGCCCGAGGACATTTTCGATGTAGAGTGCCGCAATGGTAAGTATGCCAACAAGCTCGGTGGCAACCAGGGCCCTGTAACCGGCTACTTCCCCAAGCGTACCATTCCTTACCAGAACCGTGTATCGGGTAATGCCGGAACGAATGTCTCTACGACTTTCTTCCCCTATCCTATCATCCGTCTCACTGACCTCTACCTGCTCTACGCCGAGGCCATCAACGAGGTGGAAGGCCCCAATGGTCCTAACAGCGCCGAGATGTTCAAGTGTCTCAACGACATCCGTGAGCGTGCCCATATTCCTGACGTGAAGACTGCCTGGGACAGCTACAGCACCAACCCCGGCTACTACAGCACACAGGCCGGTATGCGCGCCATCATACACCAGGACCGCATGAACGAAATGGCATTCGAGAGCCAGCGTTTCTGGGATTTGCGCCGCTGGAAAGAGGCCCCCGCAGAGTATAGCAAGAATATCTACGGCTTCAACCTGAACGCCTCGGATCCTACTGAATACTACAAGAAGACCCTCGTGTTCGAGCAGCCTTTCTTGCTCCGCGACTACTTCTGGCCCATCAGCACATCGATTATGGAACACAATCCTAATCTTATCCAGAACACAGGTTGGTAAACTAATAAATAGCATACAATTATGAAAAAGATACTAATATCACTCAGTTTATTACTGATGGCTGTCATCACCCTGGTTAGCTGTGGTGACGGCAACAGAATAGACCAGAAAGGCGAAATAGCCATTCCGCAGGAGCCCACCATTGTGGGCATCAAATCGGTTCCTGGCGGTGCCGTCATCAAGGTGGCCATCCCAGACGACCCCAACCTCAAGGGCGTGGTAGCAACCTACCAGCGCAACGGGGCAACCGTAGAGTCGCGCATATCGCGCTATCTTGACACACTGGTCGTAGAAGGTTATGCCGACGAGAACGAGCACGACGTGGTAATCCGCTCATTCAATGCCAACGATGACAAGTCAGAGGGACAGACCGTGAAAATAACTCCGCTGGTAGCTCCCGTCAAGACCGCAAAGTTCGAGGCTTTCGAGAGTTTCGGTGGCATCAAGATACGTATCACTGATAATCCTACCCTGGCCAAACTGGCCCTCGTAGTACAGTGCGACCAGACCAACCCTGACCAAGACCTGGCCTACGACCAGCGTAAGTGGAAGGACGTGTCTACCTTCTTCACCGAGAGCAACTCTGTTGTCTTGACCCGCCGTGGCCTGGAAGCAGTTCCTACCGTTTTCGCGTTCCACTTCCGTGATGATTTCGGAAATGTTTCTGAGACACAGCTCATCAAACTGACTCCCAAGGAGGAGGTAGCTCTCAACAAGAAACTCTGCAAGCACTATCCTGTAGGCACGTATCCTGTGGACCTCAAAAAACTGCAGCCCGGTGCAGACAACTTTGTCAACGATACCGGTGGCGGTGGCGTAGACGCCCTCTTCGACGGTGTGTACAATGGTACCGGCAAGTTCTTCCTTGCAGCCAAGGGTAACCCCATTCCCACATGGCTTACCATTGACCTCGGCCAGGAGGCTTCTATCAGCCGTATCGCCACCAAGCCCCGCTGGGACTACATGCCTTTCCAGAGTGGTAATGTACGCGAGTGGGAGTTCTGGGGTACTGATGTAGACCCACGCCAGGACCTTATAAACAATCCTGCTAACAAGGACGATGCCGACTACCAGTCGCGCCATGGCTTCAGCCGTGGGTGGTTCATGATTGCCAAGGGCGAGCAGTACAAGCCATCGGGTTATGCTCCTGACGGCACCGTAGACGGCTGGACCTCTGAGGATCGCGAGTACTATCTGAACAGCACTGAGTATGAGTGCGACAACACCAACCCGCTCACACCCCGTGCCTTTGACAAGATACGCTATCTGCGCATCGTGGTGGTTAACACCTTCGAGTCATGGCAGTACAAGCAGACCTCAGGCGGATGGTTCATCGGCGAGGTAAGTCCTTATGGTCAGATTTATTAAAACAGTAATCTTCCTAAATAGCATACGACAATGAAAAGAATATTATATATAACATTGATTGCCGCGCTTGTAGGCTCGTTCACTTCCTGCAAGGACCAGGACGACATCTACAAGCAGTGGGTAGTACCTGGCGGCAACGTCTATCCGGAGAAAGCCAATGGTCTTAACGCCAAGCTGGGTTACAAGCGTGTACAGCTCAGATGGGCTACGCCCAAAGACCCCTCGGTGACCAAGGCCGTCATTACATGGGACAACGGTGACCAGACAAAGGAACTGAACTATGCCGACTATGCCGGGCAGGACAGTATCAGACTGGAAATAGACCAGCTCAAAGAGCAGAGCTATACCTTCAACATCGTCAACTACGACAAGGAGGGCAACCAGTCTATGCAGTCTGAGAATACCGCTTCGCCTTATGGCGACATCTGGCTCGCAACACACGCAGAACGCACCATCAAGTCGGCTGAGATTCCCAGCGGTACCAACGCCAATATAACCCTTGACTTTGGCACCAATGAGATGGTGGCTACCAAGTTCCGCTATCTCAACAACGATGGCGAGTGGGTGGTTACAGACCCTGTGCCCAGCAATGTAGCCAGCGTGGTGTTAGAAAATGCCAAGGTGGGTACTCGTTATGAGTATGCCTCGGGCTACTGCCCTGTTGCCGGACTGGACACTATCTGGAACAGTTGGAGCAAGTCGCCCACGCCTATTGCCGGCAAACTTACCCATACCAACTGGTCTGTAGAGGCTCCTGGATATAGCAATGGCTATCCACCAGAGCTGGCTATCGACGGCATAAACAGTGGCAACTTCGCTAACGGCTGGTGGTGGAACAATCCCACTTATCCCAAGATTTTCCTCGTTGACCTGGGCAATGAGACCACTTTCGTCAATAAGATTGTACTCTATCAGAATACTGGTAATTGGTATAACGGCCGTACACTCTATAACGTAGAGCTCTATTGTGGTAACGAGAAGTTTGACATCAACGCCGGTGCCGACTACGCCAATACGCCTGCTTTCCAGCATGCAGTCTACAAGCATACCACTATGGTGTTCTGGAATGGCTCAGCTTCGGCAACCTGGAATTTTGGTGAGATGAAGAACTTCCGCTACTTCTGCTTCGTCATAAAGAACAGCCGCCGTAACGGTAGCGCCATCAACGAGATTGATGCCTTTGGTTATGATAATGCAGCCGAATAGTAGTACTTTTGAAATTTAATTTTAACAATAACTAAAGAGTCCCGATGACCATGAACGTCATCGGGACTTTTTTGATGGCTGTCGCGCTGTCGATTTATCATTTGTTAGTAATAAATACTGTTAAGATGGCGGTTTTTACGCAGAAATGGAGTAATTTTGCCATCGCAAACAACAAATTTAACATTATACTGACAATGAAAAAGATTAGAGCCGCCGTAGTAGGTTACGGCAATATCGGTCATTACGCCGTGCAGGCCCTCGAAGCCGCCAAGGATTTCGAGATAGCTGGCATCGTGCGTCGTCAAGGCAACACAGACTGCCCATTGGAACTTACTCCTTACGAGGTAGTAGATGATATCTCACTGCTCCACGATGTAGATGTGGCTATTCTCGCCACGCCTACACGTTCTTGCCCCGACTATTCAGCCAAGATAGTGGCTATGGGCATCAATACCGTCGACAGCTTTGATATCCACACCAGCATCCTCGACTATCGCCGCAAGCAGATGGAAAACTGCAAGAAGGCAGGTCGTGTCAGCGTCATCGCTGCCGGATGGGACCCCGGTTCAGATTCCGTAGTGCGCGTGCTCATGGAGAGCCTCGCCCCCAAAGGACTCAGCTATACCAACTTCGGTCCCGGCATGAGTATGGGTCACTCTGTCTGCGTGCGCAGCAAGGAGGGTGTACGCAATGCCCTCTCTGTCACCATTCCCCTCGGCGAAGGCATCCATCGTCGTATGGTCTATGTAGAGCTCGAAGACGGAGCCACCCTCGAGCAGGTTACCGCTGAGATCAAGGCCGACCCCTATTTCGCCAACGACGAGACCCATGTCTTCGCCGTAGCCTCTGTCGATGATGTGCGCGATATGGGCCATGGTGTCAACCTCGTGCGCAAGGGTGTGAGCGGCAAGACCCCCAACCAGCGTTTCGAGTTCAATATGAGCATCAACAATCCTGCCCTCACCGCCCAGGTGCTTGTCAATGTGGCTCGCGCCGCAATGCGTCTGCAGCCCGGTTGCTACACCATGCCCGAGATACCCGTTATCGACATGCTCGCTGGCGACCGTGAGGAGATTATCAGTCATCTGGTATAAACAGCAAGCAACAGAAAACGAATCATAATGAATCGCAAAACTTATCTTATGCTTGCCTCCGTGATGGCGGCAGTGGTAGTGGCGCTGCTCATCAGTGCGCGTCCTGCCGATGAGATCATGACCCGTAAGGGCAACACCACCATCGTCAACACCACCCAGTTGGGTGCGCAGGTGCGTGGCTTCAAGGGCGCCACTCCCGTGTTGATACATATCGAGAAAAACAAGGTGGTCAAGGTAGAGGCTCTGCCCAACAGAGAGACTCCCAAGTTCTTCGCCCGTGCCAAGGCTGTGCTCCAGCAGTTTGAGGGGCTCACAGTGGCCAAGGCCCAGAAGGCCGAGGTCGATGGCGTCAGCGGCGCCACCTTCAGTTCCAATGCGCTCACCAAGAACGTCAAGCTCGGACTGGAGTATTACAAGAAGCACAAGAAGTAACCAGACAGTATTGGTAACGCCCATACCGCCCTATTTCATACAGCGTGGCAAGGATTGAGTTCCCTGCCACGTTTTTTTTATTGGTGTGGGGGAGGGAGGTGCATTGTGAGCCCCTCCCCAGCTCTCACCAAGGGATGGAAATCCATTCCCGTTGTGTTTAAGTAGGTTATGGTTACGCTCCTTTTCTTGAATAAGGCTGGAATGGGGCCTTTGTTTTGGCTTTTTCCTTCCCCTTGGGGAAGGTTAGGATGGGGCTTGTGGTTGATGGTACGCACCCCTGGCAACTCTGTAGGAGTTGCGATTACAAAGCCCAGGGTTGAGGTGCGTAGCGCCTCTACCCTGGGTATATATATAATAAGGTGTAGCTACTCTGTAAGAGTTGCGATTAGCCGAAGGCGTTATTCTCAATCTGATATTATCCGTCTACCCATTCCTGCCCATCATCCTGCTGCGGGTAACGCCTACGGCTAAGCGCAACTCCTACAGAGTTGCCAGGTTAGTGGGGTGCTTACCCAGGGTAGCGGACTTCGCCCGCAACCCTGGGCTCGAGAAACGCAACTCCTTCAGAGTTGCTGCTGCTTGCGAGGGGGTCATTCGCGGGGGTAATCCATTATTAGCTGCTTCTATTTGTGGACGATATCAACACAAAAAGCCATGGCGGCTGTTGTCGGCTTCGCCTTTTTGTGGCTGTCGGTGACGGCAGTCGGAAAACGAGTTTTCCTCCTTGTTGTCGCCACCATCCCCAACGCCATGCTTTGCATGACGACAACAGCCGGCATGGTTCAAAAAGCGGCCTTTGGCCGTAAAAAAAGGCCGCCGTTGGCGGTAAAAAAATAGCTGATTGTAAGCCCCTCCCTAACCCTCCCCAAGGGGCGGGAATTCGTTCTTCTTGTGTTTGAGGAGGTTGTGGCGCACACCTTCCCCTTGGGGAAGGCTGGGATGGGGCCTTCTTTTGGGCTTTTTTCCTTCCCCGTGGGGAAGGTTAGGATGGGGCCTATGGTGGACGGGACGCACCCCTGGCAACTCCTACAGAGTTGCTGCTGCTTACGGAGTGTACCCAAGAAGCCCCTCTCTGGCTCTCTACAAAGGGAGAGAATTGAGCCCATCTCCCAAACCTTCACCATGGGGTGTGAATTCATTCTCGTTGTGTTCGAGGAGATTGGGTTGCGCTCCTTCCCCTTGATGAAGACTGGGGTGGAGCTTCACTTTGCCACCGCCGTGACCATGTCGGCTGGCTCGTATCTTATGATACGTGGGCTCGTGCCTTATGTTACGTGGCCACGTGCCTTATGTTACGAGAGTTCGTGCCTTATGATACGAGGTTGGCGGTGTGGTCTCCTCGCTCCCCGTCTTCCCTTCCGCGCCCCGCAGTGATATCTCCTGCGACGCAACCATCCTCCCGTTGCCTACCAATTTCATCCCAATATGCAAAAACATGGCGGGGGATGGCGTTTTAACCGTCAAAAATGTGTAAATTTGTAGTCACAATGACCATAAACCTACTTATTGAGTTGTTAAACTTATCCACTGTCATGAAACAAAGAATCTACACATTGACACTCCTGCTCATGGCTTTTGCCTTGGGCGCTATGGCGCAACTCCGTTTGCCCGCCATCATTTCAGACCACATGGTGATTCAGCGCGGCGAGCCCGTACACGTTTGGGGATGGGCTGCCCCGGGTCAGAAGGTTACAGCCACCCTCGCTGGACACAAGGCTACCGTGCGCACCGGCAAGGACGGCCGCTGGAGTCTCTATCTCCCCGCCATCAGCGCCGCCGGACCTCACACCCTCACTGTCTCAGCCGGCAAGGAGAGCCTCTCCGTGACCGACATCCTCGCTGGCGAGGTGTGGATGACCAGTGGCCAGTCCAATATGGACTTCCGTCTGCGCAGCATCGACCGTGCCGACGACGAGATTAGCCATGCCACTAATGCCAGCATACGCCTCTTTGAAATCAACCACGCCCTGGCGAGCCGTCCTGCCGACGATGTGAGCGGCCACTGGGCTGTGACCACCCCCGAGGCTGCCGACTGCTTCACCGCTGTGGGCTACCTCTTCGCCAAAGAGCTCAATGCGGCGCTCGGCTGTCCCGTGGGCATCGTCAACGCCAGTTGGGGCGGCACCCAGATTGAGAGCTGGATGACCATGGGGTCGATAGACCGTTTCCCCAAGTATACCCAGCTCATGGAGCAGCTCCGCTCCGACGCCTTCCGTGCCAACGAGCTGCGTGGCCTTGCCAACGACGCCCGCTTCGAGCGTGAGGTGGCTGCCGACCGTGGCGAAGCCGCAGGCTGGTATGCCCCCTCTTACGACAAGAGTCACTGGCAGCCCCTCGCTATGCCCGGTCTGTGGGCCGACGCGCCTCTCGCCCGGATGGACGGCGTGGTCTGGACCACTGCTAAGTTCACCGTGCCCGACTCCCTCGCCGGCCGCGAGGCTCTGCTCTCCCTCGGTTTCATCGACGATGCCGATGTGACCTGGGTCAACGGCCACCGTGTGGGTGCCACCCGTGGCTATGCCGTCAAGCGTCGTTACCAGATACCTGCCGGTGTGCTCCATGCCGGCGACAATGAGCTGACGGTCAAGATTATCGACGACCACGACGGTGGCGGATGCTATGGCTCAGCCAGCCTCTTCTATGTCCAGGTGGGCAGCCGTCGTCTCTCTATCCTCAATCATCCATGGAGCTACTGCGTGTCGGTAGAGAAGGACAACAGCGGTTTCCGCAGCTACTTCTCCAACGACTTCCCCTCACGTATATATAATGGTATGGTCGCCCCCGTGGCTCCCTATCCCGTCAAGGGCATCGTCTGGTATCAGGGCGAAGCCAATACCGAGCGCCCCAGCGAATACCGCGACCTCTTCCCAGCCATGATTGACGGCTGGCGACAGGCTCGTCAGCGTCCGGAGCTGCCATTCTACTGGGTGCAGTTGCCCAACTTCATCGCCACGCCCAAGAACGACCTTGCCGGACTGCGCGATGCACAGACTTCGGCCCTCTCCCTTGCCCATACGGGGCAGGCGGTGACTATCGACGTGGGCAATCCCACCGACGAACATCCCCTCGACAAGCATACCGTAGCCCGCCGCCTTGCCCTCCATGCCCTGCACAACGACTATGGCCATAGCGACCTCGTCTGCCAGAGTCCTCGTGCCACCGGCGTTAGCCGCCAGGGCGACGGCACCATCCTGGTCACCTTCAGCCATGTGGCCCAGGGTCTGCAGTGTCATGACCGCTATGGCTATCTCTGCGGATTTGCTGTCATCGACGCCCAGGGCAAGCGCCACTGTGTCAAGGCCGAGATAGCAGGCACCGACAGCGTGCGCCTGCTCACCACTCCCAACCTCGCAGTGACCACGGTGACCTACGGCTGGGAAAACAATCCCGAAGACGCCAACCTCTTTGGTTCGACAGGACTGCCCGCCACGCCCTTCATGATGAAGGTAGGGCAGGGGAAGTGAGTGGAAATATAAAAAACAGAAGATTGTTTTGTATTCTCTTCAGTTTCCATTAACTCTACGGCTGACGCCGTGAAGGTAGGCTGCACCTCGGAAATAAAAACAATAGATTGTTTTGCATTTCGCTCGGTTTGCACTACCTTTTGATAAGTTAGGCGGCGTCTCAACAATGCAAAATGAAAAATCTTATGCTTTTTCTTTGCATTGTCTTCGACTTGCACTACCTTTGTATCAGTTAAAACATTACTAATATATACTACAATGACAGAAAAAGAGAAAGACGCGGTGCAGCTGCCCGACAACGCTTTTCGTGAACTTCACGACGGCGAGGAGTACAAGCCCATTATGGGTCCTGAAAAGACCATTCCCGAAGTCACAGCATGGAGTGTGACGTGGGGATTGTTGATGGTAGTGCTGTTCTCGGCTGCTGCCGCCTATCTGGGATTGAAGGTTGGTCAGGTATTCGAGGCCGCCATCCCTATCGCCATCATCGCCATCGGCTTATCGTCGGCCACCAAGCGCCGCAACGCCATGGGCGAGAATGTTATCATCCAGAGCATCGGAGCCTGTTCGGGCGCTGTGGTAGCCGGAGCCATCTTTGTGATGCCCGCCATCTATATGCTTGACCTCCAGGCCGACTTCCTGCGCGTATTCATCGCCTCGTCGCTGGGGGGTATCCTCGGCATTCTCTTCCTCATACCTTTCCGCAAGTATTTCGTCAAGGATATGCACGGCAAATATCCCTTCCCCGAAGCCACTGCCACCACCCAGGTGCTCGTGTCGGGTGCCAAGGGAGGCAGCCAGGCCAAGCCCCTGCTCGTGGCTGGTCTCATCGGTGGACTCTACGACTTCATCGTCGCCACCTTTGGTCTGTGGAACGAGAACTTCACCTCGCGTGTAGTGACATGGGGTCAGCAGCTTGCCGACCATGCCAAGCTCGTCTTCAAGGTCAACACCGGTGCTGCCGTCCTCGGTCTGGGCTACATCATCGGTCTGCGCTATGCCGCCATCATCTGCTTCGGTTCGCTTGCCGTGTGGTGGCTTATCGTTCCGGGTATGGCCTTGCTTTTCCCCGACACCGTCCTCAACCAGTGGGACCCCAATATTGTCACTCCTGTGGGTGAAATGACACCCGAAGCCATCTTCAAGGCCTACGGCCGTTCCATCGGTATCGGTGGCATCGCCATGGCTGGCGTGATAGGCATCATCAAGAGCTGGGGCATCATCAAGAGTGCCGTCGGCCTTGCCGCCCGCGAGATGAAGGGCAAGGGCGCTGGCGCCGAAGAGGTAGTGCGCACCCAGCGCGACATCTCGTTCAAGATTATCGCCATCGGCTCGGTGCTCACCCTTATGGTTACCTTCGCCTTCTTCTATGCCGGCGTGATGGACTTCAACCTCACCCATGCCGTGGTAGCCATCCTGTTGGTTGCCGTGATAGCCTTCCTCTTCACCACTGTGGCTGCCAATGCCATAGCCATCGTCGGTAGCAATCCCGTATCGGGCATGACGCTCATGACCCTCATCCTCGCCTCGGTAGTGATGGTGGCTGTGGGTCTCAAGGGCAATGCCGGTATGCTCGCAGCCCTCCTTATGGGTGCCGTGGTATGTACCGCCCTCTCTATGGCAGGCAGTTTTGTCACCGACCTCAAGATCGGTTACTGGTTGGGTACCACTCCCAAGAAGCAGGAGACCTGGAAATTCCTCGGCACCATCGTGTCGGCAGCCACTGTAGCCGGCGTGATGATCGTGCTCAACAAGACCTACGGCTTCCAGAGCGGCAAGCTCGCCGCACCCCAGGCCAACGCCATGGCAGCCGTCATCGCTCCGCTCATGAACGGTCAGGGGGCGCCCTGGTTGCTCTACGGCATCGGCGCCGTCATCGCCCTCGTTCTCGACCGTTGCAAGATTTCAGCCCTTGCCTTTGCCCTGGGTATGTTTATCCCTATGGAACTCAATATCCCCCTCCTCGTGGGTGGCGCCGTCAACTGGTTTGTCACCACCCGTTCGCAGGATGCTGAGGTCAACAAGGCCCGTGGCGAGAAGGGTACCCTGCTTGCCAGCGGATTTATCGCCGGCGGTGCCCTGATGGGCGTAGTGAGCGCTCTGCTCAAGTTTGGCGGCATCGAGTTCAACTACGACGCCTGGTGGGCCAACCACCTGAGCGAGCTCCTCTCTCTGGCTGCTTACCTCTTGCTCATTACCTATTTCATCATAGCCACCCGCACCACCAAGAAGGCCTGATGCGGGGCAGGCTTCAATCGTTGACGATATGAACACCTCTTCCTTATCCTTTGCCGTCCGCACTGGCATGCTGCTCATGGTCGCCCTGCTTGTGACCATGAGCACCAGCGCTGCGGCCCGGCGCTATGCCAAGATTTCCCGTGCCTGGGTAGAGCACGATGTCATCCTGGACGGCCAGCGAGGCATGAAGGTCCACCTCTATCTTACCGTGAGCGGCATGAAGCGCCGCAGCGTGAGCCTCACCGGCGAGGTTACCCTCGACAGTGATGTGGCGGGCGACGACCCCGTGGTCATCTACCGCTGCGACGGTGCCCTGATGCCCAGCCACGACATCGACACCTATCTGGACTACACCCTCTTTGTCAACTACGACACAGGCAATTGGCCCGAGGGCGACCACCACTATTATCTCAATGTCCTCGTGACCAATACCGCCAATGGCGAAGCCCTCAACACGCCCGGTTCTACCATCCTCGACTTCTCGCTGAAGCGTGGTGACGACGGCTCCTACATCAGTTATGATACCACCGTCGAAGAGATTAAGCAGCGGATAGGCTATCAGCCCTCTACGCCTACCACGCCCGCTACTCCGGCGCCCGTGGCTACCCCCAAGCCAGCCCCCCAAGCGGCTCCGGCGCCAGTAGCTACCCCCAAGCCGGTTCAGAAGACCACTCCCTCGACACCATCTGCCCAGGAAATGACCGACCAGCAGCGGTTGTACATCTCCTGGATGAAAGACCGCATTATCAAACAGCTCGATGCTGGCGATGGCAACTACATTGTGATATGCACCAGCAGCTATGCTCATGGTCCGAACAAGGTGACAGACATCTTCTGGGTCCCCCGCGACTTCAGACCTTACAGCTCGGCATACAAGCAGCTCATGGCGACCGACAAATATATCAAGTGTTTTGTGGATGGCATAGATGTCCTCAAACTCATCAACCACACCCTCGCCGACGGCCGTGAATTCAGCACGGTCTATATATGCGACCGCGACCAACTTGCCAACGGTGAGGCTTGGGAGTATAAAAACAAGAACCATCCCGAACAGGCCACCCACTACTATATGGAAGAGCACCGCATATCCTCAAAGGCAGCAGCCTGGCTGCAACTGCTCATAGAGGGAAAGCTCACTACGATGAGCTTTCAAGGGCGTGACGGCTTAAAAATGGAGACCACCACGAGAGTAGCCCTCAAGGCTCCGCGTCGTATCCCTTATGGCAACTCGCCCGACACGTACTGATGTTGGCGTCGCCCCTTCGCCCTCTCCGCTGCCCATCACACCCCTTAACCTGATATAATCCTTATCCATGACCGTCATAGTCACAGCGCATGTGGCGGTTATGGATATTTTTTTGCAGATTCATACAACTATGACACAATCTATGTCCCCTGCCTGGCAGCCCGACGCAAGTCAGCTGCGCGTGATAGAAACCCCGTTAGGAGGTTACCACCTGGTGCTGGCGCCCCCTGGCTGCGGCAAGACCCAGATACTTACCGAGCGCATCCGCCGTGCCCACGACCAGGGCATAGCCTATGGCGACATGCTCTGCCTCACCTTTACCAACCGCGCTGCCCGCGGCATGCGCGAGCGCATCGCCCAGTATATCGAGGGTGCCGACCTCGGCCAGCTCTATGTCGGCAATATCCATAGATTCTGTTCCCGTTTCCTCTTCGAGCACCACCTTGTCGAGGCAGAGACCTCGGTCATCGACGATGACGATGCCCTGAGCATCCTTGCCCGTTACCAGAACGAGGAAGAAAGTGCCATCAAGCAGCGCCACAACCGCCGTCGCGAGTATGCTGAGATTATCCAGTTTGCCCACTTCATGCACCAGATTATCCATCATCATCCGCGTGGGCTGAGGCTCCATCCCGACTGTGTCAGTGCCGACGATGTGCGCGCTCTCAAAGCCATCTGCCGTGCCGAGCGTCGCGAGTTTACCCCCGACGCCATGATACATATCTACGACCATACCGACGACTACCGCGACGTCATCCATGGCGACGCCTTCGATGTGGGTACCCAAGCCCTTGCCACCAATACCCTGCGCAAGATGCGCTATGCCCACGCCTACACCGCCTACTGCCGTCAGAACAAGCTCATCGACTTCGAAGACCTGCTCCTGCTCACCTACGACGCCCTCACTGTCGACAACGACTATCCCCGCTACCGCTGGATACAGGTCGACGAGGTTCAGGACCTCAACGCCATGCAGATGGCCATCATCGACCTCATCACCGATACCGCCGTCACCCGTGGCGAGGGCATGGTGATGTATCTCGGCGATGCCCAGCAGGCCATCTTCTCCTTTATGGGCGCCAAGAGCGACACCCTTGCCCTGCTGCGCCAGCGCTGTGGCGACCATATCTACCACCTCAACATCAACCACCGTTCGCCGGCGTCGCTCCTTGCCATGACCAATCACTATGCTGCCGAAGTCTTGGGCGTAGACCGCGCTCTGCTGCCCACAGCCCAGCCCAGCGACGCCGCCGACTGTGCCGAGATGCGGCTCATCGAGTCGCCCCTCATCGACAGCGAGTATCACGATGTGGCTGCCCTTGCCCGCAAGCTCGCCCTTGCCGACAACCGTGAGACCACCGCCATCGTGGTCAACTCCAACTATGATGCCGACAAGGTGGGCGAGGCACTCCATGCCCTCGATATGCCCTTCTTCCAGGTGTCGGGAACAGATATTTTTGCCTCAGTCCAGGTCAAGACCATGCTCGCCCATCTCAATGTGCTTGCCTCGGAGACCAACTTCATGGCATGGGCACGCTTGCTCTATGGATTGGGCGTCTTTGCCGCTCCCGCCTCTGCCCGCGAGTTTATGCGCAAGATGCTCAACCGCGCCCTCCTGCCCTCCGATTTTCTGCTCTACGACTCCACCACCTACGTGCAGGACTTTGTGGCTGCCGTCGACGCCGACGCTCCCGTGGTAGTCTTCGATACCGAGACCACCGGACTCAGCGTCTTCGACGACGACATCCTGCAGATAGCCGCTGTCAAGATGCAGCATGGCCGCATGGTCCAGGGCTCCTCCTTTGTGGTGCATATCCAGACCGAGCGCCCCATCCCCGAGATGCTCGGCGACATCCCCAACCCCATCATCGAAGAGCGGCGCCACGCCACCCTCGTCAGCCATGCCGAGGCACTGCGCCAGTTTGTCGACTACATCGGCGACTGCCGTCTGGTGGGTCACAATGTCGAGTACGACTACCAAATCCTCGTCCACAACCTCAGCCGCTATCTCCCCGATGTCGCCCTTCCTGCTCACGACCGCTGCATCGACACCCTCAAGCTCCTGCGCCTGCTCCATCCCGAGCTGGTGAGCTACCGGCTTGACTTCTTCCGCCGCCAGCATCTCTTCGGACTCAGCGAAGACAATGCCCACCTTGCAGATGTCGATGTCGAAGACACCTGCCGCGTCATGGCCCACCTCTACCGTCGTTGCCGCGAGGTCATCCCCGAGCAGCAGGAGTTTCTTGACCGTGCCGCCACCCGCAGGGCAGCCGACATGCTGCGCCGCAACTACCGCGACCTCTATGTCCGTGCCCGTGAGCAGCTCTATGACCACGCGCCGGCTGGCGACAGTCCTGCCATGGTCGGCCAGATGCGTGCCGTCTACGACTACCTGCGCCAGATGGGCGGCGACCATGCCCAACCCCACAAGATAGACTATGTGCTCAGCTATATCGCCCACGACATCGTCGACAGCAGCCTCGCGCCGTCGCTTGCCGAGCAGCTGCAGCGCCACCTCATGGAGACCAACACCCTCAAAGAGTCAGACCTCTGCGGCTCCGATGTCCTCGACGAGCGCATCTTCGTCTCCACCATCCACAAGGCCAAGGGCCTCGAGTTTGACAATGTCATCGTCTTTGATGTCGTCGACGGCCGTTACCCCAACTACTTCACCCGCGACGACGAAGCCCAATGCGCCGAAGACCGCCGCAAGCTCTATGTAGCCCTCACCCGTGCACGCCGCCGCGTCTATGTGGCGTGGAGCAGCGGGCGCATCGCCTACCGTGGCGACAGGGTCGTCCAGTATCTCTCGCCGTTCCTGCTGCCCGTGGTGCGTTACTTCGACAGCCTCAGTTGAACCCGCTGCCGGCATCGGGCAGCCCCCTGCACCCAGAACAATAATCACAAATATAGTAAAGACTAATTATGAAGACAATCCTTACAACCTTTGGCATGGTCGTCGTCGCCACTGCCGCGTGCGCACAGACCACGCTGTGGAAGACCGACACCGCCAGTCACAAGTATTACCGCATTCCCGCCATCGTGGCGTATGACAACCACGTCATAGCCTTCTCCGACAACCGCTCGGGCGTGACCGACGCCACCAGTTGGGGCGATGTAGGTTCGGTGGGCAACATCAGCATCGAGGTACGCCACTGCAACGACGGCGGACAGACCTGGACCGCTCCCCGCTGCGCCGTCATGGGATTTGGCAGCGGCAACTTCGACCAGAGCCATGGCGATGCCGCCGTGGTGCGCGACCGCGAGACGGGCCGCATGCTCATTATGACCGGCTCGGGCGAAGTGGGCTACGGCAGGTCGCGTGTAGATGTACCCGGCGACTACTCCAAGGTACTCAAGGTAGGCCGCTACTACAGCCTCGACGACGGCTACACCTGGAACGGTGGCGATGTGACCTCGCAGATTTATGACCTCTATCGCGGTCATGGCAATATCTTCCGCCTCTTCTTCACCAGCGGCCGCATCTGCCAGAGCCGACTCGTCAAGCATGGCACCTACTACCGTCTCTACTCAGCCGTGGTGACCAATGAGGGCAGTCTGGTCGTCTACTCCGATGACTTCGGCCACACATGGGTACCCCTCGGCGGTGCCGACGCCCGTCCAGCCCCCCAGGGAGATGAAGCCAAGATAGAAGAGCTGCCCGACGGCCGCGTGCTGCTCAGTTGTCGTCGCAGCGGTCAGGACGGCCGATGGTTCAACATCTTCACCTACGCCGACCGCCAATGCCAGGACGGCAGTTGGGCAGAGCCTGTAGCCTCGGAGAAGCACGACGGCGGTACAGCCACCATCAACAACAACTGCAATGGCGAGATACTCTTCATCCCAGCCCTCGATGCCGACGGCCGTAAGGTCTATGTGGCTCTCCAGTCGGTGCCCCGTGGCACCCCTGGCAACCATCCCACCAACCTTGAGCGCCGCAGCCATGTCTCCATCTACTGGAAAGCCTTCGACACAGCCGACAGTTGGGCCACGCCCGACCGCTGGGCTGAAGGATGGCAGCGCCACGAGATTACCGATGGCTATTCTGCCTATTCATCCATGGCGCTCGACGGCAATGGCGATATCTGCTTCATCTATGAAGACCATGGCGTCCACTTCCGTCTGGGCAGTCAGCCCACCGAGATGTACGACATCCTCTATCGCCACCTCAGTCTTCAGGACATCACCGGAGGACGGTATCAGTACCGTGCCGCCAAGTAGGGCAGTGAGTATAGCCCATATCGCAAAATCCCCGCAGTCGGCAGTCGGCTGCGGGGATTGTTTTACGCATCGTCGCGGCGTGCTCTCAGACCAGTCCCAGCCTGTGGATGGCTGCGCCCGCGAGCCAGATAGAGTCGGGTGGGGCAGCGGTCAAGACAAAATGACAAACAATGAGCTTTTTTAATGACATTTATATAAATATTCTTGTAGTGACCACCTATTTTTACTAATTTTGCGATATAGTAACTACAGAACTGACAATAATGAAGAAATCGGTCATATTATTCACTCTGATGCTCATCGCCGTGGTGCAGGCATCGGCTTCCGACACCTACACCTCGCTCTGGCAGCGCTACGACAAGGCTGCCGCCGCATGGCAGCCACGCACTGCCATCGCTGTGCTCGACAAGATTATCGTGCGCGCCACTGCCGAGAAAGCCTACGGCCATCTGGTCAAGGCACAGATAGCCCGTGGAGGGTTGACCATCCAGATATCGCCCGACTCGCTCGACGCCGTGGCTGCGCAGATGGCTGCCGAAGAGCAGCGCGCCAAGTCGCCCGTGCTGCGCGCCGTCTATGCCACCGCCCTGGGCAAGCTCTACGCCATGCAGCAGAGAGGCATAAACCGCAAAGCCTATCAGCAGAAGAGCCGCGACTGCTTTGCCCGAGCTCTCAAGGACCCCGACCTGCTCGCCAAGACCCAGGCCAAGACCTACGAGCCCGCCGTGGAGCGTCGGGATATGAGCAAGGCGTTCGGAGGCGACCTGCTCCACGTTGTGGCTGGTGAGGCCAAGGAGTATGGGCTGCTCAACCGCTACTACGAAGCCCACGGCAACCGCCGCGCCGCCTGTCTGGCCGCCTGCCTCGACCTGCGCGAGAACCACAGCGACTGGCTCTACACCCGCAGCGGCAAGCAGCACTACCAGCACGCCATAGACTCGCTTATCAATGTATACCAAGACCTCGACGAGTGTGGCGAGCTGGCCATAGACCACTATGAGGCTATGGATGAAGATGCTAAAGACATCGTAGAGCGCCGCATAAGATACATAGACTGGGCTATAGCCAAGTGGGGAGCATGGCCCCGCATGAATATCCTGCGCAACAGGCGCACCGACCTCACCGCGCCCCAGTTCAACATCAGTCTCCAGGAGCGGCAGATGCTGCCCGGCAAGGAGCGCAAGATACATATCAACTCGATACGCAATATCCGCCAGCTCACCCTCAATGTCTATCGGCTCAGCAAGCCCTATGCCGACATCAGTAGCGAGACTCTGCAACAGACAGACAAACTGGTGGAGACGCTCAGACAAGATGCAGGCAAGACACCCGTGCAGACGGTGGTGCGCAAATATATCGGCCATGCCGACTACAAGCTGCTCTCCGACTCTGCCACGCTCGCCCCGCTGCCCTTGGGCAGTTATCTGGTCGAGGTGCAGGCCGATGTCAAGGGCGTGAAGCCCCAGTATGCCCTTCTCTCCGTAAGCGACCTGCTCCTGATGGTGCAGAGCCAGTCGGCGAAGGGCACTGCCAATATGAGGCTGGTAGTGGTAAATGCTACAACGGGAAACCCCGTGCCTGAGGCATCCATCATCATCAGACGCGACATGCGCCGCTGCGACCAGGACACCGTCATCCGCGTCAACCGCAAGGGCGAGGCGCTCTGCACGGGCAAGTGGGGAGACAGCTATATGCGCGCTACTTCGGGCATGGACATCAACAGTCCGTTTGGTCAGACATGGTCGATGCTCTCATACCTAAAGTCCAAGGCAGAAGAGCGGTTCAGCTTCTTCACCGACCGCAGCATCTATCGTCCCGGTCAGACCGTACAGGTGGCTGTGGTGGGAGCCTACAGGAGCAGCGCTACCCAAGGCGACGCCATCACAGGTCGCGGCCTCACCCTGCGTCTGCACGACGCCAACAGCCGGGTGATAGCCGAGCGCAAGGTGACCACCGACAGCTATGGCACCGCCCACAGCCAGTTTGTGCTGCCCGCCACCGGCCTCACCGGTAGATACTACATAGACAGCGACATGCCCTATTCGCTCCGCACCAGTTTCAGGGTCGAGGAATACAAGCGCCCTACGTTCAAGATAGAATGGGACACGATACGCACCTGTTACGAGGCTGGCGACACGCTCCTGCTCACCGGTAGGGTGATGACCTATGCCGGAGTGCCTGTGCAGTACGCCAAGGTGAGAGCCAAGTCTACACGCCGGATAGGACTGTGGTGGTGGCGCTTCGGTCGCGGTGAAAGCCATGTCGAGCAGTTGCCCACCACGGTCACCGACAGTCTGGGCCGCTTCGGTCTGCGTCTGCCTCTCACGGTCGATGATGCCGATTACGACCGTCGGGTCTTCTACTCCTTTGATGTCAGCGCCACCGTCACCGATGCCGCCGGCGAGAGCCACGACGCCCAGACCTCTGTAGCCCTGGGCACGCGTCCTACGATGCTCAGCTGCGACATGGCAGACCAGATAGAGCGCGACAGCATCGGCTCCATACGCTTTGACTACCGCAACAGCGCCGGTCAGAATATCGACGGCACCGTAAGCTACACCATCGGCAAGCATAGCTACACCGCCAAGGCCAACGAGGCGGTAGACCTGAGATCCATCCTCAAGGGGCTGAAGAGCGGCCGCCATGTGCTCACCGCCGTGTGCGACAGCGACACCCTCGTACACCCGTTTGTGCTCTTCAGCGCCACCGACAGCCGTGCCCCCATCGATACCCCCGACTGGTTCTATGTGAGCGGCACCCGCTTCAAGGGCAAGGACAAGGTAAGGCTGCAACTTGGCTCTTCTGCCCCCGAACAGTACGTCGTCTACACACTCTTTGCCGACGACCGCGTGATAGAGAGCGGCTCGCTCCACCTCAAGGGCCAGCTCCATCTGCGCGACTTCACCTACCGCGATGACTATGGCGACGCCCTCACCCTCACCTATGCTTGGGCCAAGGACGGCCGCCGCTACATACACACCCAGCGCATCATGCGGCCTATGCCCGACAAGCGGCTTGTGGCACGCTGGACCACCTTCCGCGACCGCCTCGTGCCTGGACAGCAGGAAACGTGGACCCTCCACGTGAGCCGCCCCGACGGCAAGCCCGCCGACGCCCAGCTCATAGCCTCGCTCTACGACCATTCGCTCGATGCCATTTATGCCCATGACTGGCGCTTCTACAACGAGTATGGCGCAAGCCGGCTCTACAATGCCGACTGGCGCATACCCTACAGCCGAAGTATCGGTCTGTACAGTTATCTCGAGACCAAGATGCTGGTAGAGCCCGACCTGTCGCTCTCGCAACTTACGGCGTGGCCCTGCCGGTTCCTCGATCGCACCGCAGGCCCCATGTATGCCGGTTCGGCATCTGCAGGCAGGGAGCTCTTTGTGAGGGGAGTAGCCAGCGCCGAGTCGACCCGTGCCAATAGGGTCAAGGACAAACTGGCGTCTGATGCGGCGATGCCCGAGCCGTCGGTCACCGAGACAGAGAAGGAGCCCGAGTGGGCCTCTCTGCGCGAGAACTTCAACGAGACCGTCTTCTTCTATCCCTCCCTGCAGACCGATGCCAAGGGCGACATCGCCATCAGCTTCCGTCTGCCCGAGTCGGTGACCACGTGGAAGTTCAAGGGCCTCGTACACGACCGCAACCTCAATGCTACCACCATCGAAGCCCTCGCCGTGGCACAGAAGAAGGTGATGGTGCAGCCCAATATGCCCCGCTTTGTGCGCAATGGTGACCATGCCACCATCGCCGTGCGTGTGACCAATGCCTCGGACCAGCGCCAGAGCGGCCGACTGCGTCTGGAACTCACCACCGCCGACGGCAGTCGCACCCTCGTGGCGCGTCAGCAGAACTTTGATGTCGACGCCAAGGCTGCGGCTACCCTCTATTTCGCCTTCGACCTCTCTACCGACGAGACACTTGTGGTGTGCAAGGCTATGGCTACCGGCAGCGACTTTGCCGATGGCGAACAGCACTATCTGCCCGTATTGCCCGACCATGAACAGGTGGTCAACACCCGTCCGTTTACCCTCTCGGGCACGGGCACCCACACCATAGACCTGACATCCCTATACTCCGCCGGCGCCACACGCACGCATACCACTATAGAATATACCGACAACCCCGCATGGCTCATGATACAGGCTTTGCCGTCGATGGCCAACCCCTCGGGCGACAACGCCATGAGCCTCGTCACCGCCTACTATGCCAACGCCATAGCCCAGCACATCATCGGCAGCTCGCCCGCCATCGCCCAGGCTATAAGCCTCTGGCAGCAGCGCCCCGATGAGTCGCTCACAGGCGTGCTGGAAAAGAACGAGAGTCTGAAGCAGACCGTTCTGGCTGAAACCCCGTGGCTCATGGATGCCGCCCGCGACACCCAGCGTATGCGTAGTCTGGCCCGATACCTCGATGCCAACCAGCTGGCTGCTTCGCAGTCGTCTATCCTGCGTCGCCTCGGTGACCTGCAGGACGAAGACGGTATGTTGGCATGGTGGAAAGGCATGAGAGGCAACGTCTATATGACTGCCGCCGTGGCAGAGACGCTGGCAAGGCTCGACCGCATCGTCGGCAAGCAGACCGCCACGCAGAATATCCTGGACAACGCGCTGACAGCACTGGACAGAGTGATGGCACAGCGCGTGGAGGAAATGAAGAAACGTGACCCCAAGAACCATACGACCGACCGCCTCGACTATATCGAGACACGCTATCTCTACGCCTCTGCACTCGCCGGACGCAAGGCTACCCCCACCATCGACTATCTGCTCGATATCATGGAGAAGCAGAAGCACGTGGCCACCATCGCCGACAAGGCGCAGAGCGCCGTGGTGCTCGCCCTCTACGGACGTGATGCCAAGGCCAAGGAGTGCCTGAAGAGTGCGCGCGAGTTTACCGTCTACAAGGACGGCATGGGTCGCTACTACGATACTCCGCTTGCCGGCTACTCTTGGTGCAGCTACCGCATCCCCACACAGGTAGCCACCATCGAGGCAATGGGTCTGCTCGCTCCCCAAGACAGCGTCTGCATCGACGAGATGCGGCAGTGGCTCTTGCAGGAGAAGCGTACGACGGCTTGGGACACACCGATAAACAGCGTAAACGCCATCTATGCCTTCCTCAAGGACAACGGCTCGGCCCTCGCGCCAGCCACAGGCACACGCATCACCATCGACGGCAAGCCGATGGAAGCCGACACCAGCGTGCCGATGATCGGCGCGCAGACCTGGCAGGCCGACGGCGCCGTCAACTCGATAGCCATCACCAAGCAGCAGCCCCACACCAGTTGGGGTGCCGTCTATGCCTCGATGATGCTGCCGTCCGACAAGGTAGAGAAGGCTGGTGAAGGTTTCAGCATCGAGCGCCAGGTTGTCGGAGGCACCCACCTCGGCGTGGGCGACAAGGTCACCGTGCGTATCATCATCCGCGCCGACCGCGATTACGACTTTGTCGAAGTCACCGACAAGCGCGCAGCCTGTCTGGAGCCCGTTGTCCAGTTGAGCGGTTATCGTCAGGGTTGTTATGAGGCCCCGCGCGACAGCCGCACATCCTATTATTTCGACCGGATGGGCAAGGGCACCCATGTCATCGAGACCTCCTACTATGTAGACCGTGCCGGCGACTACCGGGCAGGTCAGTGCACCGTGCAGTGTGCCTATAGTCCATCCTTTGCCGGTCGTGCTGCCGGTGAAATCATCCACGTAAATCCATAATATGACCATAATGAACCTATCCTCACACTCTCACCGTCTGGTGATGACCCTCTTCACGCTGTGCGTGGCGCCGATGGCGCTTATGGCACAGAAGATAACAGTAGCCCAACCCACCATCGACTGCGGACAGGTGCAGTATCGCCGCCCCGTGACCGTACAGTTTGAGGCCCGCAACCAGAGCGGGCGTCCCATAACCATCGCCAAGGTGCGCAGCAGTTGCGGATGCACAGTGGCAAGTTACCCCAGTCAGGCCATAGCCAACGGCAAGACCTTCAAGGTAAGCGCTGTCTATGACGCCCGTCAGTTGGGACACTTCCAGAAAGAGCTGGCGCTCTATGTCGATGGCGGCAATAAGCCCGTGTATCTCACCCTGCGTGGCGTGGTCGTGGAAGAGGTCATCGACTATACCGGCGACTTCCCCCTCGAGCTCGGCGACCTGCGTGTCGACAAGACCGACGTGGAATATGATGACGTCAACCGTGGCGAGCGACCCTTCTTCCGCATCAATATCCTCAACCCCACCTCCAAGGCAGTGAGCCCGCAGGTGATGCACCTGCCCAACTACCTCGAGGCACAAGTGTCGCCGTCGACGATAGCCGCCGGGCGTCCCGGAGTGGTGACCCTCACGCTGCTGTCAGACAAGTTGCGCGACTTCGGACTCACCCAGACCACCATCTACCTGGGCAGCAATCCCGGTGAGCGCGTCTCTGCCGACAAGGCCATCGAGGTGTCGGCGGTGCTGCTGCCCTCGTTTAAGAATATCACCGACGCCACCCGTCAGTATGCCCCCAAGATGAGCCTCTCTGCCACCTACCTCGACCTGGGCAGCTTTGACGGTAAAAAGAAGAAGCGCGGCGAGATTATCATCACCAACAACGGACGCACCGACCTCGAGATACGCAACATACAGATGTTTACCGCCGGACTGGAGGTGTCGCTCTCGACCCGCAAGATAGCTCCCGGCGCGTCGGCTCGTCTGCGCGTGACCGCCGTGGCATCGGCGCTCCACAAGGTGCGTACTCGGCCACGCATACTGATGATTACCAACGACCCCGACAATGCCAAGGTGGTGATAGCCGTAGATGTAAAACGATAGATCCTTATCCTGATGATACAGATAGAAATAGACAGCGGTAGCGGATTTTGCTTCGGAGTGACTACCGCCATCAGCAAAGCCGAAGAAGAACTCTCACGCAGCGATACGCTCTACTGCCTGGGTGATATCGTGCACAACGGCATGGAGGTAGAGCGTCTCCATCTGCAGGGACTGCAGACTATAGACCACAGCCAGTTGTCTCAGCTCCACGATGTCAAGGTGCTGCTGCGTGCGCATGGCGAGCCGCCGGCTACTTATGCCACCGCCGAGCGCAACCATATAGAAATCATCGATGCCACTTGTCCTGTGGTGCTCCAGCTCCAACGCCGCATCAAGCGCCAGTATGACGACAATCCCCAGGCACAGATTGTCATCTTTGGCAAGAACGGCCATGCCGAGGTCTTGGGTCTCGTGGGTCAGACTGATGGCAACGCCATCGTGGTAGAGAACCTTGACGACGCCAGCCATCTCTGTTTCGACCGCGACATTTACCTCTACTCGCAGACAACCAAGTCGCTCGACGAGTTTCATGCCCTCATAGCCTACATCCAGGCGCATATCTCTCCCCAAGCCACCTTCCGCAGCTTTGACACCATCTGCCGCCAGGTTGCCAACCGTATGCCCAACATTGCCGCCTTTGCCGCCCGCCACGACATGATACTCTTTGTGAGCGGCCACAAGAGCAGCAACGGCAAGGTGCTCTTCAATGAGTGTCTGCGCGTCAACGCCAACAGCCACCACATCGAGCAGCCGTCGGAGATAGACCTGCACTGGCTCGACGGAGTCAAGACCATAGGTATATGTGGGGCTACGAGCACGCCCAAGTGGATAATGGAGCAGTGTAGAGACCATATCCTCGAGGCGCTGAAGCGCTGAAGCGAGGGTGGGCTGCATCGCGGCTTCGCTGGGTGATGTCTCCGCACCAGCCGAGATTGTCTCCGCACCCGTCGAGATGACCTCCACGCCCGCCGAGATTGCCTCCGCGCCCGCCGAGATTGCCTCCACGCCCGCCGAGATGACCTTCTCGCCAAAAAATACTATCAGACCGCCGCTGAAGACAAGCCCGAGGGCCAACTTCAGCGGCGGTCTGCGTGTAGAGGGGCTGCCGGTCAATGCGGAGCTATCCTCCCTCTGTCTATATCTTATTATATATATGCTATCAGGATGGCTTGACGATGTATTCGGTCCTCTCTATATGCCTCAAGCCCATCGCCCGTAGCTCGTCGACGCTCCGCTCTACATCGGCATCGGTGTTGAAGTCTGTGATGAGCGGCACCTTGACTCTAATCTTCTCTTCGGGCACCAGTTTCATGAGTTCGGCGAGCCGCTCCTTGACTACCGGTTCGGCGGAGGTGTATTCCCTGTAGATATAGCTGTTCATATCCTTGACATCGACTATCCACTCGTCGA
This sequence comes from Prevotella sp. P5-64, assembly GCF_002251285.1. NCBI lineage: Bacteria > Pseudomonadati > Bacteroidota > Bacteroidia > Bacteroidales > Prevotellaceae > Prevotella > Prevotella sp. P5-64. The sequence continues at coordinate 16,341 of NZ_NPJK01000002.1, read as the reverse complement.
TATGGGGCGCCAGTGCCTCTATGGCATCGGTGGTGCAGCTCAGCGAACTTTCTATCGTGAACCTCCAGTGGCTGGGGCAGAGCGGGATGAAGGCTGTGATGAACGCGTGCTGCGTCGTGGGCTCACCGCCACCGAAGCAGATGCCTCCGCCCGTGGTCTGGAAGTAGATATTGTCCATCTTCATCATCTCGTAGAGTTCCAGTGGCGTGACCCAGTGTATGCCGGGCGTCAGGGTGTGGCCGTCGCTGCCGTCGCCGTTGCCGCCCACATCGTAGTGGCAGCGGTCGTTGAGGCAATACCTGCACTTCAGCGGGCAGCCCATCATTGCGACCAGGGTGGTGATGCCCTTGCCGTCGGTTCCCATGCGCAGCCGGCTGATGCCGAATATGGCAATCTTCTTATCCTTTATGTCTGTCATGATTATGGCTTTATCTGAGTAGGCAGTAAGCTGCTTGCCGACAAATTTACACATTATTACAATAATAGCGTTGGTTTCGCGCTGTTTTTTTTCGTATGATATTTTTGTCATTCATGGCACGATACGTGTAATGCACATCACGAATTATATCATTGGCGTCTTGAATTTGTCATTTTATACTTTGAAGTCGGAAAAAAGATAACCCCCAGTCGTTTATCTGTCCGATTGTGGATAAAAGAGGCCGTCTTTCTTGGCAACATATCGGTCATATTGGCAATAAAACGGACAAAAACGCGCGAAATGACCACTTGTGTCCGTTTTATTTTTATCTTTGTCTGATATATGTCTTGTTGTTTTTACCCTATTGGCTAATTTTGCCACAGTTAAAAACCAACAACCTAACATAGTAACTAAAATGTACGCAATCTTAAGACAACTGAAGAGAAGCTATCTTCTCGTGGCATTGTTGCTCATGGGCTGTCTGCCAGTCTTGGCACAGACTCGAACCATCCAGGGTAAAGTGACAGATGCACAAAATGGTTCCCCCCTCATCGGCGCCTCGGTAGTGGTGACTGTCTACGTGGGTGAGAGCAAGGATGACCAACAGACCAACTACGGTTCGGACCCTTCAGACCTCTTCAAGCTGTCTACAGCCGACGGCAACTGGAACATCTGGTTCAAGGACGATGTCAACGGCAACGAGGTGACCGTCACCGCCGACCTCAATGCCATGACCTGGAAATACGAATAATACAACAACCGACTAACAATTACAGACAACAATGAAAAATATAATAGCAAAAGCCCTGCTGCTGGCTTCCACACTTATGTTGGCCCTCTCTATGGGGTGCCGGGCCCAGGTAAGCCGTGTTATCGACCTCCCCGACTGGGATTTCTCACGCGACGGCCAGTCGTGGCAACCCGTCCGGGTGCCCCACGATTGGGCTATATCGGGGCCTTTCGACAAGAAGTGGGACCTGCAGATGGTCGCCATCGAGCAGAACGGCGAGACCGAGAAGACCGAGAAGTCGGGCCGCTCGGGCGCGCTGCCCTGGATAGGTAAGGGATATTACCGCATGCGTCTGGCGTTGCCCAAGGGCTACAAGCGCGCCGTACTGGTGTTCGACGGAGCTATGAGCGAACCCGTGGTGAGCGTCAACGGGCGTGAGGCAGGCCGCTGGGCCTATGGCTACAATGCCTTCCGCATCGACATCACACCCTTTGTCAAGTTTGGCTCCAAGGACAATCTTGTCGAGGTGCATCTCAACAACCGCGAAGAGAGCTCGCGCTGGTATCCTGGTGGCGGTCTCTACCGTCCGGTCCATGTCGAGCTCTATGGCGATGCCGCCTTCTCTCCCTGGGACACCTATGTGCGCACCCTCAGTGCCACCCGCGATGAGGCCCAGGTCGAGGTGAGCGCTCTGCTTCAAGGCAATATGGGCAAGCGTGGCTACACCGTGGTCTCTCTGGCCGATGCCGAGGGTAGGGTGGTGGCTGCCGACACGCTGCAGGGCAACGCCCCCCAGTTCCAGACTACGCTCCGTGTGGCCGAGCCCCGACTCTGGTCGCCCGAGTCGCCCACGCTCTATCGGCTCAGCCTCGCCCGCTATGAGGGGCGCCGCCTGGTCGATGTGCAGACCGTCAAGACCGGTATACGCACCATCTCGGTGAGCCGCGAACACGGCTTCCAGCTCAATGGCGTGAGCCGTAAGATTAAGGGAGTGTGTCTCCACCACGACCTCGGCCCCCTCGGCGCTGCCGAAAACAAGGCTGCCCTCATCCGCCAGATTAAGATGATGAAGGCCATGGGTTGCGACGCCATCCGCACAGCCCACAACATGCCTTCTACCATGCAGATGGAGCTCTGCGACTCGCTCGGCATGATGGTTATGGCCGAGAGCTTCGACATGTGGGTCTATCCCAAGTGCAAGAACGGCTACGCCCGTTTCTTCGAGGAGTGGGGCGACAGAGACATCACCAATCTGGTGAAGCACCACCGCAACCACCCCAGCATCATCATGTGGAGTATAGGCAACGAGATACCCGAGCAGTGGAGCAAAGAGGGCGTTGCCATCGCCCGCCGTCTGCAGGACCTCTGCCACCAGTACGACCCCTCGCGCCCTGTCACCCAGGGCATGGACCGGGCCGAAGAATCCTTGGCCTCAGGTTTCGCCCAGGTGATGGATGTGCCGGGTTTCAACTACCGCGTTCACAAGTATTACAACAATATGGCACAGTTGCCCCAGGGTTTTCTGCTCGGGTCTGAGACGGCATCGACCGTGAGCTCGCGCGGAGTATACAAGTTCCCGGTAAGGGTAGGGGCACACAACAACAATCCCTATCCCGACGGCCAGTGTTCGAGTTACGACACCGAGTATTGCTCGTGGAGCAATCTGCCCGACGACGACTGGCAGATGCAGGATGACCACAGCTGGGTTATCGGCGAGTTTGTGTGGACAGGCTACGACTATCTGGGCGAGCCCACGCCCTATGACACCTACTGGCCTTCGCGCAGCAGCTATTTTGGTATCTGCGACCTGGCTGGACTGCCCAAAGACCGCTATTACATGTATCGTGCCCACTGGAATGGTCGTGTACACACCACCCATCTGCTGCCCCACTGGAACTGGAGCGGGCGTGAGGGAGAGCCGACACCCGTATACTGCTACACCGACGGCGTCGAGGGCGAGCTCTTCGTCAACGGCAAGAGCCAGGGGCGTGTGCGCAAGGACCCGACAAGCCGTCTCGACCGTTACCGCCTCAGATGGAACGACGTGAGATACGAACCCGGCGAGATACGCGTGGTCACCTACAACCAGTATGGAGAAAAGGTGGGCGAAGACTGTCGCCGTACAGCCGGAGAGCCATCGCAGATACGCCTCGAGGTAGACTGCCCCGACCACGTTTCTACCGCCGTGGCGTGCTTGGTCGAGGGCTGCGACCACAACCATGATGCCTCCCTCAACGCCGACGGTCACGACCTGGCCTTCATCACGGTCAGCATGCTCGATGCCGATGGCAACGAGTGTCCGCTTGCCGACGACGAGCTCACCTTCGAGGTCAGCGGTGCCGGAGAGTTCAAGGCGGCATGCAACGGCGATGCCACCTCGATCGAGTCGTTTACCCAGCCCCGCATGCGGCTCTTCTCGGGCAAGCTGGTGCTCATCGTCCAGAGCCTGAAGCAGGCGGGCAAGGTCACCGTGAGGGTCAGAAGCGCTGCCCGCAATATCGAGAAAACCGTTACTTTGAGAGTCGGTTGATTTTTTCTTGCCAATATGTTTGCCAGTGTGCTTTTTAATGCGTATTTTTGTTGTATATGAAGCAGACTATCAGACATATTGGCATGTTTATATTCATGCACATCATCTGTTGTGCGCTCCATGCACAACGGTTTACCAACATCACGCTCGACGGAGCGCAGACCATCTACGCCATCATGCAGGACAGTCAGGGCCTGATGTGGATAGGTACCGATGCCGGACTCTTCAGCTACGACGGGTACCACGGCTATCGCCACTTCGGCGACTGTACGGTGGCCAATACGCGCGTAAATGCTCTGGCGCAGCAGTCCAATATGCTCTATCTTGCCACCGCCAACGGTCTGCAGGCCTTCGACCTCGACACCTATGCCTATAGACCCAGTACCGCCACTGCTGCGGGCACTACCACTACCCGCAAGACTCCCACCGAGCTGCGCGTCATCGACCTGCGTCATGGCAGCGACGGCTATGGCAGCGATGTCTACGCCCTGCTTCCCACGCGGAGAGGGCTGCTCAAGGGCACCATCTCCGGACTCTATCTCGGCCGTAGGCAGATAGCCTTCTGCCAGGGCACCCAGCCACTGGTCAACGCCCTTGCCTACGATGCCCACCGCCGCTGCTACTGGATAGGCACCGAGGGCGCCCTCTACCGCGCCGACCTGCAGTTGAAGTCGTTTACCCGTATCGACGCCCTCAACGGTCACTCCATCAAGTGCTTTGCCCTTGCTGCCAACGGCACCCTGTATATTGGCACCGACGACGGACTCTTCTCCATGGCTGTCAGTGGTACCATCAGCCACTATCAGCACGACTCCCACGACGCCTCGTCTATCCCCAACAACATCGTGTGGGCATGCTATGTCGACAAGTGGCAGAATGTGTGGATAGGAACCGACAACGGGCTGTCGCGCCTGTCGTCCCATACCTATTATATATATACTCCGCTCTACAAGGCTACCCTGTCTAATGAGGGCAACTGTCTGCACGCTCTCTGCCAGACGCGCGACGGCGAATGGTGGATGGGTGGCACCAATGGCGTGATAAGACAGGGCAAGGCATGGTATCGGCAGAACAACAGCCAGCACCCGCTGAGCCACAACCGCGTGCGCAAAATCTATCAAGACCGCGAGGGCGGCGTCTGGGTGTGTACCGACCACGGCATCAACCTCTATGACAGCCGCTCGGGCCAGATGCGCAACTTCATCGTCTACGACCCCACGCGCAGATACTCCACAGCGTGGGCTTATGATATACTCCAAGACCGGCAGGGACGCATGTGGATGGCGTCATACATGGGCGGCATCTTCGTCGTAGACCGCCAGCGGCTCGTGCAGACCGTCACTGCAGCCACGGCTTCATCGCCGTCGGCTACGGCTACGCTCGTGGCCGATGTGCATCTTGCCGACCACGGCGCCAATGCCCTCTCGGCGCTGCATGTGGGCCAGTTGGTAACCGATGCCCAGGGTATGGTGTGGGCTTCGACCGGCAACCACGTAGACCGCATCAATCCCAAGACCATGAAGGTCGAGGCTGTGCCCGCGGACGATGTGGTCAACTATCTCATGGCCGATGCCCGTGGCAATGTGTGGATGGGCAGCAATGGCAAGGTGAGATGCTATGTCATGGAGGGCAAAGCCACATGGCCCGTCAAGCCCCGCGAGTGGCAGATAGGCGGCAAGGTGGCATGTATGAGCGATGTCGACGGGCACACCTGGGTGGTGAGCGGCCAGGAGTGCTGTGTCATCGGCCTCGACGGCAAGAGTTTCAGATTCAAGATACCCCAGGACATCACGCCCATGACCATCTACTATTCGCCCACGCAGCGCCAGGTGGTGATGGGTGGCAATGACGGCTATGTGACGCTCAATGCCGACGCGCCCACAGCGAGCGTCCATCCCCGGAGGCTCATGCTCGCTGGCGTGATGGTCAATGGCCGCCAGCTGCAGGGGGCTATGGCCGACGGTCGGGCAGCCGGCAGCGGCGACAGTCGTGTGAAGACCCTCGAGCAGGCTCCGCGCACCATGGACAGACTGGTGATAGAGAGCGACGAGAACAACTTCACGCTGCAGCTTACCGACCTGCCCTTCTCAGACCATCCCTCGGCGGTCTATGCCTATCGCCTCGAGGGCAGCGACCACGACTGGCAGTATATGACGCATCACAATCTGGACATAAGTTACAACGGCTTGCCCCATGGCAGCTATCATCTCACGGTGCATGCCGTTGACGGCGAGGGCAATATCGGCGACGAGGTCTACAGGCTCGACATATCGATACTGCCACCATGGTATCTCTCGCTCTGGGCCAAACTCGTCTACACCCTGCTGGCTGCCGCCATCGCCTGGGGTAGCCTCAAGTTTGTGTGGGTCAGAAAGCGACTGGCAGAGGAGCGCCGCCAGAAGGCGGAGATACTCGAGCAGGTCGACGCACGTATGAGTTTCTTCAACCGACTGGCTGAAGACCTGAAGAGCGCGGTGGGTCATCGCTCTTTTGATGAGATACTCGACCTCACCAACAGCTATCTGGGCATCCAGGCAGAAAAGGTGGAAATCGAGGAACCCGAGTTGAGCCCCGCGGACCAGCGTCTGCTCAAGGAAATCACCGAGGCGATAGAAGCCCACATGATAGACTCAGACTTCAACGTCACCACCCTGCAGGAAATCGTGGGCATGGGTGGCAAGCAGCTCTACCGCAAGCTCAAGGCGATGACCGGCAAGACGCCCGTGGAGTATATCCGCGACATACGCATGCACAAGGCGGCGCTCATGCTCAAGGAGGGCAAGTTCAGCGTGTCGGAGGTGATGTATACAGTGGGCTTCTCCAACAGCAGCTACTTCTCCAAGTGCTTCTCCAAGGCGTATGGCACCACTCCCACTGAGTATATGAAGAGATAACCACCGTCTCTGCCCTCTCCGCCGTCAGGCAGGCTGTGGAGCAGGGTAGCGGCGTAGACTTTAGCATAGATGTTTGCAGCCAAGAGGGCAGCAAGCATCTTTTTTTGTCCATGTTTGCAGCGATAAGTGTTGTATGCGCCTTTGCTTGGTCCATGCTTGCAGCGGAAAAAGTCGTAATCACCTTTTCTTAGTCCATCTTTGCAGCGGTAGGAAAGGCAGATGCCGTCATGGAGCGTAGTGCTGCATCGCTGTGGGTTGTAGTTGAATATCGTGTAAGCCGTCGATAATAAGCGTGTTCATGGCGGTTGCCGGTTCGTGCCTTATGATACGAGTCCACTTATCATATGTTACGAGCCTACGTATCATAAGGCACGAGGTCTCGTGTCATAAGTTACGAACCGCCCATGGTGGTCACGGCGCCGCTAATGGTAATGCCCGCAGCGCTGTCATCGGTTGCGTATCGTCTGAGTCGTACTATTGTCTTTTTATATCTAAATTCCCTGCTTTTGTTTGTGGTTGCGACATTTATTTATTAACTTTGTCGCAAATCTTGCGACGTTTTCTACGGATTATCGTTGCATCCATAATGCTATGCTTGACCATCTGGTTGGCTTAGTAGACAACTATAAAGAAAAAGTCTGGTTGCTCTGGTAGCGAAACCAGGCTTTTTGTGTTATTATAGTAGTAACAAATCTTAGCGACGATGGATATACAAGAGTTCATACATGGTGTAGAGGGTCTGCGCAGCAATCTACTGAAGCAGGCAAGGCACTATCTGAACGACGCAGACGACGCAGAGGATGCCGTCCAGGAGACTCTTGTGAAGCTGTGGGTGGTCAGAGACCGTGTGGCAGAAGCCTCGAAGATGAGGAATATGGCTGCCGTGGTTTGCCGGAACGTATCGCTCAACATGCTGCGCGACAAGCGGCAGACTGTCTCTATCGATGGGGCATGGGAGGTGGCCTCGCACGCCAATCCGGAGATACAGCTGGAGGAACGGGAGGGACGGCAACGGCTGCAACGTAATATTCAGGCGCTCACAGACAAGCAACGGGCAATGCTCAGGATGCGCAATGTGGAGAATATGCAGTATGCGGATATCGCCAAGATAATGGGAACGTCGGAGTCGTCGGTCCGGGGCATGATAAGCAAGGCTCGGATGGCGCTCGTACAACTAATGAAAGGGACAGAGTTATGATACAGACTAAGGAAAACATAGGAAAACTTCTTGAAAGGTTTGTCCAAGGACTGACAACGGAGTCGGAAGAACAGCTGCTGTCGGACTACTTCTGCACGGCTGAGGCTATCCCCGAAGAGTGGATGGTGTTTAAGGAGCTGTTTGACAGCTTCTCTACCGATGTCTATGACTTCAGTGAGGATGAAAAGGACGCCATGCTGGCTCGGGTTCCCCGAAAGAAAGGCAAGAGCGCAACTCTGTGGATTTGGGCGGTGGCTGCCTGTGCCGTAGCGGTCATGGTAATCGCTATCCCCATGATGAGGAATAGCGGGGAGATGGCTCAGAAGCCTGTGGCTGAGGTTAGGCGGCAGGTTGAGGTCAAGCGCGTAGTGGAGACTACGCCCGATATGCCGACCCAGACAGCAGAACCTCGCGCAGAGACGGCTCCCAAACCCGCCAAGTCTGCTGGCAGACCGCAGGAGAAGCAGACCGAGCGCATCAGTACCTCAGAACTGCTGGAGGCGGTGGCTCTGCTGGCCGATGTGGTGCCCGATGATATCGTCATCTCTTCTCACGACGATGAGTTCAAGGTCAGTACCGTGTCAGACAACGGTAACTCCAACTCGTATATGCTCAGGCGGGGCTTGGGCGAGTCATCCATAGAATTGATATCGCAATCCATAAACTTCTAAATCATATCAAAATGAAAAGAACGATTATCTTACTGCTCGTAGCAGTACTCTCTGTCGCAACCATGAGTGCGCAGAAGATTAAAAAGCCGGTCTATGTGATAGATGGACATCAGGTGGAAAACTTTGACGGCAGGCAACTCAATGGCAAGACCATCGTGAAATACTCGATAGAGCCAGTGCGCAACATTCACGTCATCATCACTTCTGACTATAAGACCAAAGGCAGAACCATAAGTGACGTGAAGACGGTTACAACTGTAACGAAAGTCGACGGCAACAGCGTCACGGTGAATACAACCCAGAGCACAAGTGTAGACAAGAAGGAGGATGTGCTCTGCGTCATCAATGGCAAGATAGTGCCTTATTCGGAAATGAAGAAGACGCCATCCTCCAAGATAGATTCGGTGACGATTATCAAGGACAAGGGTACTGCGACTTATGTCAAGTATGCCAAGGAAGCCGGGCGTGAACCCAAGTGTATCATCAAGGTGGTCACCAAGTAAGCCGGGGTCATCTCCGTCGTCCTATCTATCATCTCCACCGTCCTATCTATCATCCCCACCGTCGGGAGTGTAATGGAAACAATAAATCGAGTAGGAGGAAAACGAAGTAGTTTTCTTCCTACTTTCGTTTTCCGACCTCTCACACCACCGTACATGCGGTTCCGCATACGACGGTTCATATTTTGGGTGCTATTCGAGAAACGTCCCCATTAAAGTAGTATACTATGATTTCCTCGGAATATGACCCGCAATCAGCTCTGAAATAATTGATAGTAAGACCGTTCTGTTCAAATCTCTCAAAGAACCTCTTCAGCGTGTCCTTCTGATGGAAACGAAAGCGTTTTCGTTAAGCCAGATGAGCAGAGCTAAGTTTACTTAAGCTCTGTCATGGCGAGAAAACGTGCCATGAGATGGAACAATCTACACCTTAGACCGAGGGTTGAGTCGATTACGGATGACAATGTGGAGTCAAATTGCTCCATGATTGAAAATATTCCTCCAAAAGGAATGAGTTCCTCAGATTTAATTTGTATTTTTGCTATGTCTATCTTCGGATTCTAATCTCATCAAAGAGGCTCTATCAGGGTCTCAAATCGTCTCTGACCAGATTTGCCGACGCAGATAGCTCTGATAACTGGGAACTCGAAATTCCAGAATACGAGGTTACAGCCCCACACCCCAATAGAGGAGGATATTGGGGAAAACCTTATAGTCCATGGGGAGATATTCCAACAATAGATACAAATATAGAAGGAAACATTGCAAGACATTCTCTATTTTTTTAACACGGAAAAGAAATCATTTAGCAAATACAAAGGAGAAGATAAAAACTTATTCCGACTTGCCGCTATCTTACAATATTTTGATACTGGTGTTTGCCTTACGAAAATTAAAAATGAGAAAGATGCCGGTGGAGATATTGAAACTCATTATACTTCATACGGGGCTTACAAGAAAGCCAATGCAAAATACATAATCACTAAAATATGCCAAGAATGAAAAAGTTATTATTGCTCATAGCCTTCATAGCAGGGCTGTCTAAGGTATGCGCACAGAGTTATACCTACCACCCATTGAAAGAGTTTCGAGGAGATACAATAGCCTTTCTAAAACAGAATTTCTACGACCAGCGCAGCTATTTTATCGGCAAGAAGTTTGAGGTGCTAATTAATCAGTATATATGGGAAATGCCCCTGAAAGATTGTGAGTCGCAGGGCACATCCCCCTATATAGACCCAAAGGGGAAAACCTACCTATGCGGAGCCTGGCTACGCAGTATGGAATGCACCCCCGTGAGGTCTGACACAGCGTGTGCGGTAAATACAGCAAGTATCGTAGTGACATTTGTACCTCCATACACTGTCGATGACGATGATTTTTGCTATAACCAGCCCGATGACATCACTCCATATGGTGTGGCCAATCTCTTGAAAGACTATATCATCAAGGATATAAAGATAGACATTTTCGACCGCCGTCGTAAGTATTAGCTATGCATGTCATGGTCGTGGCGAATGCCATTAAAAGGCTCGCCACGACATACCAATCATCAACTTTGACAACGATAAAAACCAGCAACTAAGACTATACCACAGTATTCCGTCATTTTCACCTTCATGTGAGGTCAAAAATTGGAGAATATTGTTTTTTATCATAACTTTACAGGCAGTTACAGCAATAAGTGGCCACCGATAACTGTGACAAGAAACTAAAAAATTAAAATAATCCCCACCTTTTTCTGCTGAGCCACTTTGCGCCAATAGATTTAATGTCAGAGGCTACAGACAAAGTCTTTTACCTTTGCTTGGTATCTTCTTTGCTCATACCTCCAGTCTCTATCATTGAGTCAAGTACATCGCCAAGTTCATCAAAAGCTATATTATGATGATATTCTTTAGTCGTTCCGTCCTTCTCTCCAAAGATACGATAGTAGTCAGAACCTTCATCCAAAGCAATATATACCTTGCCTTGAAATTGGAAGCCATTCACTTGCATAACAAGTGCCGCCATAGTGAAGTTTTCGCCATTGACATTCTTGACAATTTGGGTGGCATACATCTTAGAGATGCCCCAACTATTGATAATGTCTATCGGCGTTATATGAAGGAAAAACTGCCTTGTAAGAGTTAAAAATGTGACCATTGACTCATTTTCTTGCCTTGAAATTTGCGTGTACAAAGGAATAAAGCTAACTTTGTGGTCGCTAATAATGTGTATTTACACAAAATAAACGAATAGAAATATGGAAATCCGTAGAGATAAATATCTGGATCTACTTATCCACAGTTGTGGGAATGGGTTGATAAAAGTGATAACAGGAATGCGCAGATGCGGCAAGTCATACCTGTTGTTCACCCTTTTCAAGAACTACCTCATAAAACAAGGAGTGAAAGAAGACCATATCATAGGGGTAAATTTGGAGAACCGACTGAATAAAAGTTTGAGAGACCCCGACGCATTACTTCAATACATAGATAGCCGTCTTTCACCAGACGGTCAATATTATGTTATGCTGGATGAAGTACAGATGGTCAGCGAGTTTGAGGATGTATTGAACTCATTCCTAAGCATAAGCAATGTGGATGTGTTTGTTACTGGCTCTAATGCAAAATTCCTGTCTAAGGATGTAATCACTGAGTTTCGTGGACGAGGAGATGAAATACACGTGCGCCCATTGACCTTTAGAGAAATAGCAGATTTCCGTGATGACTATTCGCAAGATATGATTCGTGAATATATGCTCTATGGAGGATTGCCACAGGTCGTTTTAGAAAACGATGTCAACAAGAAGGTGAGTTATCTGGAACAGCAGATGGAGCATACTTATTTGCGTGACATAAAAGAGCGATATGAAGTTCGTCAAGATAGCGATTTGTCAGAACTAGTGGACATCATGGCATCATGTGTGGGTGGTCTGACCAATCCTCCAAAGATTGCAGACACTTTTAAAAGTGTAAAGCATAGTAGCATTTCGGTGGATACTATACGTCTCTACTTGGAATATATGGAGGATGCGTTCGTGTTGGAACGTGTTACTCGTTATGACATTAAAGGAAGAAAATACATAGATTCGCCGTTTAAGTATTACTTTGAGGATTTGGGACTGAGAAATGCCCGATTAGGATTTCGGCAAGTAGAACCAACGCATATGATGGAGAATATGCTCTACAACGAGCTTCGTGCTATTGGAATGAAGGTGGATGTAGGACAGGTGTTTACCGAAGTGAAAATCGAGGATGGATCCCGTCAGCGCAAGACTTTGGAAATCGATTTCGTCTGCAACCGTGGCTATGAGCGAGTATACATCCAATCGGCCTATGCGATGGAAACAGAAGAAAAACGAAATCAAGAACTGACCTCACTACGTAAACTTCGCGACGGATTTCGCAGAATCGTAATTGTAAATGGGCTACAACCTACCTACATGAATGAAGACGGCGTATATATTATAAATCTTATGGATTTTTTGCGCGACCCGGAGAAATACATGGAGGAGAGAGTATAAAATCACAATATTCTTAAACTAGTAATATTTTGTTATGTCTGTGTTTATCAAAGCCATCGGCATATTTTATAAGAATACCCCAATTCGGGATAAAATAGCGATTAGTTGCATGTGAAGACAGATACATGAATTCTCTTCCCATGCCATCAGACATGGGCTATATAAAAAGCATCGAAAGAGATTATTCTGTCCTTAGAACAATGTAAGTTGCTTCGTGTCTTCGATGCAGTATCCTTGCAATGCCTTTGGCTTGTTATCAAAGAAACAATATGCTTGGAATCAACGAATGTTATGCCGATACATCTTCCGAAAGCTCCCAGATTAAAAACCATAATACAAACGATCCAAATCCCTATTATCATTCTCTAGTTTTTTAGGATAATAGTCACCAAGGAATCGGATTTCATCAAAGCATACACTATTAGAGTCTTTCTGATACTTCTCTATAATAGAATTATATCTTTTGTCATTCTCTATATCGTGATGCAATTTGGACATATCTTCACTAATTGTCCATGAACAACAATTCAAAGCTCCACCCCATTTCTCGATAAATTCTTTCATCTGAACTTGATAAATTCTTCCTCTATAATCTGGATATAAAGCAATAAAATGACTCATTGCTTCATTATCAAGTTTTGTATTGCCAATTCCTGGAACAATAATAACATCACGCGTCTGAAGAGCGTTGATATATGCCCAACTTAATTCGTTATATTCAGAAAGATTCAACTCTATAACATAAAAATGTTCCATCAAGATATTACGCATTTGAGTCGCAATACCATCATCATATACAGAAAGATTAGTTAACACTACAGGTTTGCCATTTTTTTGTGGGCTGACAAATCTTAATATTCCATCCGTATGCCCACAAACATCCTTTTTATCCCATGGTAGCCATACTATAATTATATCATCAATAATTGAATTAGATTCTTTAGGTTTGAAAGAATCCCGAATTTGAGATTCTATCTCGTTTTGAGATAATCCTTCGTTTTCTATCATCACCTTGTCTGTCATTACAATAAAAGATTTCGTGGTGTAAAAATTTGGTTGTTCTATTTCGCCAACAACAATATTTCCACCATCTATAACCAAAGAAGAATGATTAACGATTAAATTAGTTCTATCAATCTTCTTCATTACTTTATCTACGTCAGTAATATAATTTTCCTTTCCTCTTAGATAGTCGGGATTGTAGACAAATTGGGAGAAACTATCACATGCAAATGGTATCGGCATATAATCACGACACCAATAATCCTTAGTTAAAGGAAGTGTTTCATGCGCTACGTTATTAGCATCCAGAATTTCACAAACATCCTTATAGATATTGGGATAATCAGTACGTAGCAACTGTGAAAAAAACACTTTGTCTTTATATTGTTCTGTTATCATAGCTTTTCAACTCGTTTAAATCCCCATAATCTGTTGTCGTTTATATTGATTCGCTGCATAGGTTCTGCATAGCCTGATGTTTCATCAGGCTCATCTATCCATTCTATACAAAACTTACCATTGCTTAGCATATTTGCTCCACCAAATAAATCATACCAAAGATCATGAGGAGCCCAATCTTTTCTTTTTTCATTATTCTCCCATTCTTTTCCCCCAGGCACAATAGCTTTATATCCTCTAATCAAGAAAGACGCATGATATTTCTTTTGTGGGTCATCAAACAAAACATCAACGCCCGATGGATTTGGACATACAGCACCTAAAGCATAACCAAATTCATCTTTCCCTTTCAGATATTTTTTTTCATCTTTAATATTGCCATCATCCTCATGGTAATAGAATTCGATGCAGGTCAACTTTAGTCTATACGCATCCTTACAACCGCCATTAATAAGAAAATAGCCCGAGAAGAATGCAGCTTCAGCTATTTTCTTAAACTCTTTAAACAGGTTCGCTTCACAACCATCAGCGCCTTTGAAAGCCTTTAAGACTTGAAATAACCTTGATTCCATACTTGTAGAACTATCTTTATTTGTAAACCTCTATTGTTTTATCCAACCATATACATATCTTCTCCTGAAGACTTTTGGGCTCTAACACTTTTATCATATTGCCGAAACTCATTAGTTTCATATAAAAGTCGTAGGTTGGACGCAATGTTAATTCAAAATCGGCATAATCATCACATGCATTGATTTCTTTTTGCGAGTGATGCAACGGCAATGTGCGCATATAGTGCTGATGATATTTATCTGCCCTTAACACTATTCTCTGAAGCGGAGCAGATTCATCCAATACAATTCCAAAGTATTCTGCAAAATATTCTTTTGCACAAAAATCTTTTGGCAAAACAAAATGAGCATCTGTTAAGTTAACACCTTCTATTCTATCAAGAGAATACAAACGCAAGTAGTTATAGTCTATATTTCTTGCTAACATATACCAACGCTGTGCGGACATTTTCACACAGTACGGTTCAACAAGAAACGTCTTTGCCTCTTGCATCGAAAAAGAACGAAACGTCATCTGTAGAACTACATTTGACTTCATCGCTTCAAGTATTGTTGCAAGAAAGTCTTGGCTTGAAGGAATATCTTCTGTCAGTATTCTATCATGGATAGATATGCTGCTTGATAATGTTTCTGCCGTGCCGTAGGTTTCAAGAAGCCATGTACGCAATTCCCCTTCATTTAATACTTCGGGATTGGCTATATAATAATGGTATCTGCCATGTTGCTCACAATCAATCACAATGCCGAACATATCAAGGATACCGCCTTTCCAACGATCAAATGTTTGCCGTGGCAAGTTCTCACCACGGCTAAGATCTATATTCTGACGCCACTTTTCATTGAGATCTTTCAATGTAATGCGCCCAGAACGATGAATGGTCTTAATTACCCAAATATACTTTTGTATGAGTGACATAGGCTTAATTGTTATTGTAGCCAAACTCACGTGTTCCAAACTTGCGTTTATAGAGCGACTCCCTATCTATAGCATGCTCTTCCAATATCTTCAATGGCAATGTTTCTAATATACACCATTGAAAATACTTTTGCGCATAAGTGGCATCGTTATTGATAAGCTCTTGTAAATCTTTATCAAACCCATGCCCTGTATTAGCATATATCTCCCAACGTCCCCAAATGCCTTTAGTATTATATGTAGAACCCACATATTGTTTACCAGTTAATTTGTCAAGGATAAGATAGATACAATTACAACTTTCCAACTTGGCCTTCCACTCCTTATTGTTTGATTTAAAGATCATTTTAAGTTGATTATAATTAAGAACTACATCCTCAAAACTGGTAAAGACAGGAATATTATTCTCTTGTAGCCCACGATCGATTCTTATTACTTTCATTTTATTGTTAAACCCTTGAAGCCAACTTACAGGATTATTCCAATCTATTACGATTCTTTCTTTAAGTAGTTGGAAGCCATCAAGTTCAGAGAAATCAAACTTGGCTTGCACTTCTCCATTATAGTCTTCTATTTCTTTCAATACGCCATTATTTTTAAAGACTCCAACAAATCGAGACGATATACCTTCTTCGCCAATAAACGAAACAATATAGTCAACATCCTTGAAACGTTTTTCAACTTGCTCACTTTGATAACTAAGGAACACGTCATGCTCATTAAGATACAAATCGAAAAGTGAGTTGGAATATTTCTTTCCGTCAATTAATTTCTCTTTTCTATTGTCCTTATGTCTAATAAGTCTGATGCGTTTTTTGTCTGCATTATCAAACTCTTCATTTCTACCTATTAAAAGGTCTTGTATAAATACAATATACCTTAATTCCGCAACACTATAATTTAACTTTATTTATAAGTTCCTGAGCAACAAAAAGTTGCCCAGGATTTTGCCATGTCAGAATTTTCACTTATCTTAGTGTTGCAAAAAGAAAACAAGCAAAAC
>NZ_NPJK01000019.1:0-212 GCF_002251285.1 Prevotella sp. P5-64 | reverse complement strand
ACCACTTTGCATAACATGCTCTTCAAAATGGCATTTCTCAAGCATTTTGAAGAACAGGGAAAGACCACCAAAAGGTGTTATTTCCTTATTTACAAACTTTATGTCACAGTTTCGCATCGGAGTATATTCTTTTTTTCGTGGTAAAGTTAGTAAATATTTATAAATCAAGCATATACAAAGCTGTTTTTCTAATGGCGGTCATTAGAAAATGA
>NZ_NPJK01000018.1:0-550 GCF_002251285.1 Prevotella sp. P5-64 | reverse complement strand
GTTAAGCATCCCACCTGGGGAGTACGCCGGCAACGGTGAAACTCAAAGGAATTGACGGGGGCCCGCACAAGCGGAGGAACATGTGGTTTAATTCGATGATACGCGAGGAACCTTACCCGGGCTTGAACTGCCAGCGGACGATACAGAGATGTTGAGGCCCTTCGGGGCGCTGGCGGAGGTGCTGCATGGTTGTCGTCAGCTCGTGCCGTGAGGTGTCGGCTTAAGTGCCATAACGAGCGCAACCCCTCTCCGTAGTTGCCATCAGGTGATGCTGGGCACTCTGCGGACACTGCCACCGCAAGGTGTGAGGAAGGTGGGGACGACGTCAAATCAGCACGGCCCTTACGTCCGGGGCTACACACGTGTTACAATGGGGGGTACAGAGCGCCGGCTTGCCGCAAGGAGAGTCCAATCGCAAAAACCTCCCTCAGTTCGGACTGGGGTCTGCAACCCGACCCCACGAAGCTGGATTCGCTAGTAATCGCGCATCAGCCATGGCGCGGTGAATACGTTCCCGGGCCTTGTACACACCGCCCGTCAAGCCATGAAA